>NZ_JAGGRF010000016.1:28508-62530 GCF_018612935.1 Carnobacterium sp. ISL-102
TAAGAGGACAAAGAAGATGGGAATTAAGGATTGTTTGTCCAGTTTGCCTGATAAGTGGATAAACATGCTACGATTGAGCAGTAGTTTGTCTAGATAATCGTTCATGAACATAAGAAAAACAAAAAAGAGTTTGAAAAATGACAAGATCATTTTTCAAACTCTTTTCTGTTAACCGAATAAGGCTTCTGCTTCTTTAGGGAATCGTTTTTTGACAACTTCTTTTAGGATACGATCCGTCAATGTGGTGTTACGAACTAGCAAAGGTCCATGGAAGTATGAGCAATACGTTTGTTTGTAATGAGCACCTTCTGTTTTATCTTCTCCGTTGTTGCCGTGACCCATTTCCACGATACCTAAAGGTTTTACTCCTTCGCCAAGGAAAGTACGGCCATTATGATTTTCAAATCCTTTATACGTTTCGCCAAATTCGTCATTTTTAATGACGATATCGCCAATAAAACGATTGTTGTCTTGATTCAAAGTATAGTGGTTCAAAGCGCCAATACCGTTGATACGATTTCCGGCAGCATCAACATAATAGTGTCCTAACAATTGAAAGCCCCCACAAATACCGACTGTGACACCATCATTTTCAATGTAGTCGATAATGGCCTCTTTTTTAGTTTGGATATCTTTAGAAACGATCCGTTGCTCATAATCCTGTCCGCCACCGAAGAAAACTAAATCATATTTATCCGCATCAAATGGGTCATTTAAACTTATAATTTCGATATTAAAGTGAATACCTCTTTTTTTAGCGCGGTGTTTTAGCATCAATAAGTTGCCATTATCACCATAAGTATTCAATAGATCACCGTAAAGATGACAAACATTTAATTCAATCATCTTACATACCTCCCTCAATATACCCCTGGTTAGCTAACTCTTTACGCAATTGCAAGACCGCGGTATAAGTAGCCAAAACGTATATTTTTTTCGTTGGAGCATTTTTAAAGTTCTTGATTATCTCAGGAATACTTGGAATAACTTGAAGTTCTTCCTCAGGAATCCCAGCTACTTCTAAGCGAGCAGTGATGTCTTCGACACGTTCACCGCCAACAGTCACTTCTTTTACATTAAGGTCTTTAACGATTTCATAATTCGCATCCCAGATCCAGCTAACGTCTGTTCCATCAGCGTAATTTGCGTTTAAAATAGAAACAAGAGAGAACGGTTCTGGATCAAGTTGAATCATTTCTAATACTTGATTCAACCCAACCGGATTTTTCACCAAGTTGATGGTTACTTCTTTGTCTTCGATTTGAATGACTTCTTGACGGCCAAAAACGCGTTTTGATGCAGCAAATCCGGCACGAATTTGATCCGTAGAAACATCTAAAATACGGCCGACACTGTATGCGGCTAAAGCGTTGTAAATATTGTATTGTCCGCCAATCTTAATTTCAAATTCTTCACCATCAATTTCAAAACGAGAAGATTGGTGGTCCATGTGAGACAAGTTGGTTAAACGATAGGTTAGATCTGGACGCTTGAAATCGCAATTCGGACAATAGTATTTTCCGAGATTACTATAAGTTAAAAATTTGTAATGTAAAATATTATTGCACTGTGGGCACAATACGCCATCGGTATTGTAATGAGCTTTCAACTCACCATCTGGAAGATGGTCAAAACCAAAGTAAACACGTTTATTAATAGTCTCTTTAGAATTGAAAATAGGCGCATCACCATTGCTGACGATCAAAGCATTAGGTGCTAAAGCGGCACCATTCAACATCATTTGATAAGTGGTGTAAATTTCGCCGTAACGGTCCATTTGATCACGAAAAACATTTGTAAAGATGATAGCTTTCGGCTTAATGTATTTCGTAACATGGATCAAGCTGGCTTCATCAACTTCAAGAACAGCCGCTTTTTTTTCAGTGTTTTTAGTGTAAGAGTGATGTTCAAGAAAAGTTGAAATAATTCCTTGCAGCATATTTGCTCCAGTGGGATTTGTAATAATTTCAGGATATTTTTGTTTCAAAACTTGATAGGTCAAAGCGGTCGTCAAAGTTTTACCATTTGTTCCAGTAACAATGACTACATCATAATTTCTTGATAAAGTACCTAACACAGTAGGGTCTATTTTTTGTGTTAGCTGACCAGGGTAACTACTTCCACCTTTAAGAAAAGTATGAAGTCCCCATCTAGTTGTTCTTCCTACTGCAATGGCAAATGCACTACGTATACTCAATTGAGGTTCCTCCAATTACTAAAAATACTTTTTTTGCTACTTTAGATATTTTAGCACATATTTCTTGTGAAATTGTTAAAAATTACCTAACTTATCCATTTAAGGGTAAAATCATGATGGAATTTATCTTTTTTCTACTATTTAGTGTGAAAAAATCTTCTATTATAAAGTAGGGAGAGAGGCTTCACTTTTGAACATTTTTAACGTATAATTCATAATGGATTCCTACGAGAGAAAAGAGGAAAAACAATATGGCCCAACTTTTTTTTAAATACGGAGCAATGAACAGTGGAAAGACAATTGAAATTTTAAAAGTAGCCTATAATTATGAAGAACAAAACAAACCGGTAGCAATCATGACAAGCGGTTTAGATGATCGAGATGAGATTGGTTTAGTATCAAGTCGAATCGGGTTAAGACGTGAAGGTATTGCTATATTTGAAGAAACGAATATTTTTGAAACGATAAATGCATTAAAAGCTGTTCCAGCATGTGTACTGGTCGATGAATCGCAATTTCTGACAAAAGAACACGTGCTTCAACTAGCCCGTATTGTAGACGAATTAGAAATCCCAGTAATGGCATTCGGATTGAAAAATGACTTTAAAAATGAATTGTTTGAAGGGTCAGAATATCTATTGCTATACGCAGATAAGATTGAAGAAATGAAAACGATTTGTTGGTATTGTCATAAAAAAGCAATCATGAACATGCGTATGATCGATGGAAAGCCCGTCTACTCAGGTGAACAAATCCAAATAGGGGGCAATGAAAGTTATTTTCCGGTATGCCGCAAACATTACTTCAATCCGCCGTTGCAGGAAGATTTGTAGCGTTCTTGGTGTCGTGAAAGAACTACAGCTAATGACACACTGATGCAATAGGCTTAGAAGAAAAGGAGAATCATTATGTTTGATAGATTAGAAAGCGTTGAAGGACGTTATGAAGAATTAAATGAATTACTGAGTGATCCAGAGGTTGTCACTGATACAAAACGATTGATGAAACTGACTAAAGAAGAAGCCGCTCTTCGTGAGACCGTTGCAACTTATCGCAAATACAAAGAAGTCGGTCAAGCAATTTCTGATACTGAAGAAATGCTAGGTGAAAAATTAGATAACGAAATGGCTGAAATGGCTAAAGAAGAATTAAGTGATTTAAAGAAAGAAAAAACAGAAATCGAAGAAGCGATGAAGGTCTTGATGTTGCCTAAAGATGAAAATGATGACCGCAATATCATCATGGAAATCCGCGGAGCCGCTGGCGGAGATGAAGCTCAATTATTTGCTGGTGATCTATTTAACATGTATCAAAAATATGCTGATGCACAGGGTTGGAAAACCGAAGTCCTAGATGCGAATATTACGGAGATTGGTGGATACAAAGAAATCACCTTAATGGTCACGGGAGAAAATGTTTATTCTAAATTGAAATACGAAAACGGCGCTCACCGTGTTCAACGTGTTCCGTCAACTGAATCGCAAGGGCGTATCCATACGTCAACTGCGACGGTAGTGGTTATGCCTGAAGCTGAAGAAGTAGAATTGCATATGCCGGATCAAGATATTCGGACAGATATTTACCATGCAAGCGGAGCCGGCGGACAGCACGTTAATAAAACAGCTTCTGCCGTTCGATTGACGCATTTACCTACAGGAATTGCTGTGGCGATGCAAGAAGAACGTTCGCAAATCAAGAACCGCGAGAAAGCAATGAAAGTATTGCGTGCCAGAGTGTACGATCATATACGACAAGCAGCTCAAAGTGAGTACGATGCAGAACGCAAATCAGCTATTGGAACGGGAGACCGTTCAGAACGTATTCGTACGTATAATTTCCCACAAAGCCGTGTAACAGATCATCGTATCGGATTAACGATCCAAAAATTAGATCAAATTTTATCTGGTAAATTAGATGAAATCATTGATGCACTGATTTTGAATGATCAAACAGCTAAAATGGAGCAATTGCAACATGCAGAGTAAAACAACCTATAGAGAAGTCCTAAAATGGGCTTCTTCTTTTTTAGAAACGTGTAAAAGAGAATCCACTGCTGCTGAAATTTTATTGAAAGAGCGTCTGAACTGGACCAAAACAGACATCATGATGCATTTAAATGAAGAGATGCCTTCAGATGTGAAACACCAGCTGTTGCAAGATGTGTCGAACCATGGCTCTGGGATGCCTGTGCAACAAATATTGGGATATGGCTGGTTTTACGAGCGCAAATTTAAAGTAACTAAAGACACTTTGATCCCGCGACCGGAAACAGAAGAAATTGTTGATAATTTTTTAAAAGGAACATCTCCAGACCAAAAATTAACGGTTTTGGATATTGGAACTGGATCAGGGATCATCGGGATCACTATCAAAAAAGAACGACCACTTTTTGAAGTGACTGCGACTGATCTATCTTCTAGAGCCTTAGGTGTGGCCCAAGAAAATGCTGCCATATTACAGGCAGAAGTCCGTTTTCTAGCAGGCGACTTAACTCAACCTGTAAAAGGGAAAACATTTGACGTCATTATCTCAAATCCACCATATATTTCAGATGATGAGATCAGCTATATGGATGAGAGCGTCTTACACTATGAACCGCATCTAGCATTATTTGCTGATAATGGTGGATTAGCCATTTATCAAAGATTAGCTGAAGAAACACCGGCTATTTTAAATCCAGGCGGTGAAATTTTCTTGGAAATTGGATTTAAACAAGGGAAAAAAGTTCAAGAAATCTTTCAACAAGCTTTCCCAAAGGCTGAAGTGACCATTGAAAAAGATATGAGTGGAAATGACCGGTTGATTCGCGTTAAAACCAGCTGAAAAGATTCAATACAATTAAATAAGTAAACTAATTTAATTGAAATGAACGGAGGAATAATTGTGGAGACTATTATCTATAGAACTTCAGACGTACTCAAAGCGGCTCTAAAACTGCAACAAGGTGAACTGATTTCTTTCCCCACAGAAACCGTTTATGGATTAGGAGCGGATGCTACAAATGAAGCAGCAGTAAAAAAAGTTTATGCAGCAAAAGGAAGACCGAGTGATAATCCTTTGATCGTACACATTTCGGCAATCGAAGAAGTAGGGCAGTATGTCAAGCAAATGCCTGAAATAGCGGATAAATTGATGGAAACATTTTGGCCGGGGCCGTTGACGTTGATTTTCAAAGTTAAGGAGCAAGCCTTTGCACCCACCGTTACGGCAGGCTTAGATAGCGTAGCGATGCGTATGCCAGATAACGCATTAACCTTACAGCTGATTCGCGAGTCAGGAAAACCACTTGTTGGACCAAGTGCCAATACTTCTGGAAAACCTAGTCCGACAACAGCAGAACATGTTTTCCATGATTTGAAAGGGAAAATAGCCGGTGTGCTGGATGATGGTGAAACAGGGGTAGGGCTAGAATCAACGGTTTTAGATATTACAGATCCGGAGAAACCAACCATTTTGAGACCAGGTGCAACGACAAAAGAAGCCTTGGAACAAGTTATTGGAACCGTTTATGTCGATCAACATTTGATATCAAGTGATGAAGTACCCAAAGCTCCGGGTATGAAATACACCCATTACAGTCCTAACGAACCGGTCGTGATTGTCGCTGGTGATAAAAAGGTATGGGAAAAAGCCATTGAAACTTACAAAAGACAAGGCGAAAAAATTGGACTGTTAGCAAATCAAGATATTTTGCACCAATTTCAAGCAGATGTAACTGCTGTATATTCATTAGGCGAAAATAAAAATATCAATGAAGCTTCAAGATTGTTATACTCAGGACTAAGGTATTTTGAAGCAACACAAGCAACGGTCATTTTAGCCCAAGCTTATACTCAAAATGGCTTAGGAGAAGCGTATATGAATCGGCTTCAAAAGGCAGCAGGCAATCATTTTTTTGAATAACCGCAAAACCAAACAGTTAGGCGGAAAAGTAAATATAACTTAAAACTATTGAAGGATGTGGTCGGTTTATGATGAATAACAAAAATTTTGATAATGAAGTATTTGATGCTATTGAAAAAGAACGCAATCGTCAAGAGCAGAATATTGAATTGATTGCCTCAGAAAATTTTGTGTCTGAAGCAGTACTAGCTGCACAAGGCAGTATTTTAACCAATAAGTACGCAGAAGGCTATCCTGGGAAAAGATATTATGGCGGCTGTGAGTTTGTCGATGTTATTGAAAATTTAGCTATTGAGCGCGCACAAAAACTTTTCGGAGCAGAATATGTAAATGTTCAACCACACTCAGGTTCTGGTGCAAATATGGCAGCTTTCAATGCTCTATTGACACCTGGAGACACCGTATTAGGAATGGATCTAACACATGGCGGACATTTAACACACGGTTCTCCCGTAAACTTCAGTGGTAAAACCTACCATTTTATTTCCTATGGTGTTGATAAAGATACCGAAGAACTAGATTACGAAGTGATCCAGGATCTGGCCAAGCAACATAAACCAAAATTGATTATTGCTGGAGCGAGTGCCTATTCTAGAAAAATAGATTTCGCACGTTTTAGAGCAATAGCAGATGAAGTTGGTGCCTACTTGATGGTCGATATGGCTCACATAGCTGGATTAGTGGCAGCAGGATTGCATCAAAATCCAGTACCTTTTGCAGATATCGTTACGACAACTACGCATAAAACTTTGAGAGGACCACGCGGCGGAATGATTTTGGCTAAAGAAGAATATCGCAAAGCTTTGAATAGTGCTATTTTCCCTGGAATTCAAGGTGGACCATTGGAACACGTTATTGCAGCTAAAGCCGTTGCATTGAAGGAAGCCTCTGCTCCAGATTTTAAAACGTATGCTGCTCAAATCGTGAAAAATGCCAAAGCAATGGAAGCTGTTTTGCATGCATCTAAAGGTCATTTGATAAGTGGTGGAACAGACAATCATTTGTTGTTGTTTGATGTAACAAACTTTGGTCTAAATGGTAAAGAAGCCGAGGTTCTTTTAGACAAAGTAGGAATCACGGTCAATAAAAATACGATCCCATTTGAAACGCTAAGTCCTTTTAAAACAAGCGGTATTCGAATTGGAACACCGGCCATTACAACAAGAGGGTTTGATGAAGTAGATTCTAAAAAAGTAGCAGAATTGATTATTGAAACGTTGATAGCTAATGGAGATAGTGAAAAAATGGAAGCTATTCAAGCACAAGTTCACCAATTGACTGCTGAGCACCCTTTATATGGTCCAAAGATGTAACTAACCTTAAAAAGTAGGGGACTAAGTAGAATAAAAAAACCGCTAAAAAGGTAGCACTAAATGTTAATATCCTTTATAATAGAAATGTTTAAAAAATAATGAAAAATGAGGGCTGAATATAATGTCGAAAGTTCAAGTTATGGATCATCCATTAATCCAACACAAATTAACCATTCTTCGCGATAAGAATACGGGTACAAAAGATTTTAGAGAAGCGGTTAATGAAATTGCGCGTTTGATGGCATTTGAAGTCTCTAGAGATATGCCTTTACAAGATGTAGAAATCGAAACTCCTTTAGTAAAATCCGTTCAAAAAAAATTAGCTGGTAAAAAAGTTGCGATTATTCCAATTCTAAGAGCGGGATTGGGTATGGTCGATGGAATGTTAGATTTAATTCCGGCAGCAAAAGTTGGACACGTAGGAATGTACCGTGACCATGAAACGTTAGAACCGGTAGAGTATTTTGTTAAATTACCTTCAGATATCAATGAACGTCTATTATTAGTTGTTGATCCAATGCTTGCTACTGGTGGATCAGCTATTGCAGCTATTGATTCGTTGAAAAAACGTGGCGCTTCAACTATAAAATTTGTCTGTTTAGTTGCAGCTCCAGAAGGCGTAGCAGCATTAGAGAAGGCTCATCCTGATGTAGATATTTTTACAGCAGCCTTAGATGAACGTTTAGACGAAAATGGCTATATTTTACCGGGTCTGGGAGATGCCGGCGATCGATTATTCGGTACAATGTAATAACAGTAGGAAAATGTATCATTTTTTACTTATAAGTATGAAACAATTAAAATAAGTTGGGACATAACTAGCTGAGAATAAGAAAAAGGGTCTGTTTATCAGGAAACTGATGAATAGACTCTTTTTTGTTCACTATCTATCGATTGTTTGAAAAAGGTGTTGGTGTTTTAAAAGAACTTTCTTCTAGAATAACGTTTTTTGTGTAGAGCCCTAGAACTACCTGAAGCCTAAAAGGAACTCTTCAGACTTTCAAAATTCAAACAAAGCTTAATAACTAATGCTTTGTCATTTGCATGGGGGTACTTTTAGCCCTGTAATTGACGCGATAAGGGTTTGAACTTTAACGATTCGGTATCTTTTACAAGCATGTCTGTCTCTTTTAGCATGAATTTCATCTAATTCCTGTAACTGATCCACCCACACAAAAAAACAGGATTTTTTGTGTGGTGCTTAAGAAGATTAAATGAAACATGACAAAAATAAAGGGTTGTATTTTGCTTTTTTAAAATAGCAATAAAAAAATAGTGATTTGAAGAGAAAAAATTCGATAAAAAAAAGGATATAGTGAAGAAAGTGTCGGATATAGAAAATGATAATTATTGAAGACATAAAAGAGCACCTTGAAATTGTCATTTTAAAAAATGCTGAAAAGGCGAAGATAGAAAAATATAGACAAAACAATTAAATGAAAGGAGCAATCATATAACGTTTTTTTTTGAAAAAAAGGCTAGAAAAACGCTTAACACTAACGATTTATTGAAAACAAGAAATGTTTTTCATTTTCTTTTTGTATTTTAAAACGAATGGTGGTATGATAACAAATGCCAGTGGGAAAAGAGGAATTATTTTAGAAATTAGTCAGTATTTTTTACATTGCTAAATGAATTGAAGTGTTTTTTACTCAAGCCATTTATATAAGAAAGAAAGCTGTTTTATGCTAAAATGAGCACATGAAATTAGTAGAAATAATACTTTTCGCAAGGTGTGTTTTCTAGTTTGCTATTTGCAATTATAGATTTTAATTATGGAAAGAGGTGAACGTTGTGGATCACGAAAATCCAATTGTTACCTTGTTTGGTTTAAGTTTCAATGTCACCAATACGATCGTAACAATATCAGCGTGCGTGATCGTATTCTTGATTGCGTTTATTTGTACGCGAAATTTACAAATAAAGCCAACCGGTAAACAGAATTTTATCGAATGGGTAGTCGATTTTACTGGAGATATTGCTTCAAGTGCGATGTCTAAGCAACAATCAGAAAAATTCAGATTATTAGGTTTTACTGTTTTAACATTTGTATTTGTTTCAAATATGATGGGATTGCCCTTAATGCTGACGATTGATGGCTACCAAATGTGGAAAAGTCCAACGGCTGATCCAGTTATTACGTTGACATTAGCAGCTATGGTAATCGTTATGACACATTATTTTGGGGTACAAGAACAGGGAGTCAAAAACTACTTTATGAATAGTTTTGTTAGGCCGGTTCCTTTCTTATTTCCAATTAAAATATTTGAAGAGTTTACAAATACGTTAACTCTAGCTTTGCGTCTTTATGGAAATATTTATGCAGGAGAAATTTTACTTGGATTGATAGCTTCTCTAGCTCAAAGCCAAGGAGTTCTTACTTGGATCGTTGGTATTCCTTTAGGTATGGCATGGCAAGCATTCTCTATCTTTATCGGAAGTATACAAGCTTTTGTTTTTACAACATTGACAATGGTATACCTTTCTCATAAAGTTGCACATGAAGAGAGCACGGAACATATAAAAGAAGCAGTATAAGTTAAATAAACAAAAACAATACCGTTAATAAAATAATAAAAATATTAAAAGATAAGTACTAGGAGGAAATAGATTATGGGTTTAATAGGAGCAGCAATAGCAGTAGCAGGTGCAGCCATTGGAGCAGCACTAGGTTCAAGTAAGGTTGTAGCAAAAACAATTGAATCAATCGCACGTCAACCAGAAATGAAAGGTCAATTACAAACATTGATGTATATCGGTGTTGGTTTAGTAGAAGCTATTCCAATCATGGCAGTTGTTATCGCCTTTATCTTAGTTTTCCAATAAAAATAATCTTTTTAAAAAATTAACAGGTAGAGAATAAATAATCTCTCTGCCTGTTCTTTTACAGCAACATTGAAGTATAGGTGGAGGAGTGTTTGAAATGGGTAGTCCATTGGTTATAGGACAAATAACAGCTGGAGATTCGATCGTTACCTTGGTCTCATTTTTACTATTAATGCTAGCATTAAAGAAGGTCGCTTGGAAACCTCTAATGGCAATGATGGAAAAACGAGAACAGTTGATTGCAAGAAACATCGATGATGCTGAAGCAAAAAAATTAGATGCAGAACGGTTACTTAAAGAACAACAACAACAATTAGAAGACACACGTAATAACTCAAGTGCAGTAATCGAGAAAGCCAGAGATTCAGCTGATAAAATGGAACGAGAACAATTAGCAACTGCCAAAGTAGAAATCGCCCGATTAAAAGAAGAGGCAAGAAAAGCAATTGAATTAGAAAGAAAGCAAGCGTTATTAAGTGCGCAAAATGATATCAGTCGTTTGTCTCTTGATATTGCTGAAAAATTGATTGGGAAAGAATTATCTAATGAAGGGCATGCTGAATTGATAGAAGAGTATATCGAAAGGTTGGCGAATAGTAATGAAGTTAAATAGAAATATGAATTCTCGCCAGCTTGCGGATGCCTTTTACCAAGATTCAAAAGAAAAAGGGTTGGTTGATGTTTCATTTGACAATATAATGGATGTGCGTCAAGTGCTGGAAGATATCCCTAACTTGGGTACGATTTTAGTAGACCGTCGATTGGATAAATTTAAACGAGACCATATTCTTGCAAACCTAATTAAAGAATTTCCAATAAATACGCAAAGTTTCTTTCATATGCTTTATGATTATGATCGAATTAGCGATATTAGAGATATTGTAAATGAATTTGAAAAAATTTACGATTACAAAAACAGAACGGTAGTTGCTAAGATTTCTACAGCCGTCGAACTTACAGATGAGCAGAAGGCACGCTTGATAGATGTTTTAAAATTAAAATTAGATGCAAAAAAAGTATTGCTACACACTATTGTAGACAAACATGTTCTAGGCGGAGTCATTATAGAAGCTGAAAGTCAAGTTTATGACGGAAGTATTCGTTCTAACTTAGAAACATTAAAGAAACAATTAATTCGATAAAAGAAGTTATGAGGTGAGTTATTCATGGGCGTAAAAGCAGAAGAAATTAGTTCACTAATAAAAAAACAGATTGCAAATTATCAAAGTGAATTAGTAATAGATGAAGTAGGTACAGTTAGTTACGTGGGTGATGGAATTGCCCGTGCTTATGGATTAGAAAATGCAATGGCAGGAGAACTATTAGAATTTTCGAATGGTATTTTTGGTATGGCACAAAATTTAGAAGTAAATGACGTAGGGATCATTATTTTAGGAGAGTTTACCGGCATTCGTGAAGGCGACATTGTTAAACGTACTGGTCAAATCATGCAAGTACCAGTTGGTGAAGCAATGATTGGCCGAGTAGTCAATCCTCTAGGACAGCCAATTGATGGTCTGGGAGAAATATTAACGACTAAAACTCGTCCAATAGAAGCTGAAGCTCCAGGTGTTATGGATCGTCATTCGGTCAATGAACCTTTACAAACAGGAATCAAGGCCATTGATGCTTTAGTGCCAATTGGACGTGGACAACGAGAATTGGTCATTGGTGACCGTAAAACAGGGAAAACCAGCTTAGCTATCGATACGATTTTAAATCAAAAAGGTCAAGATACGATCTGTATCTATGTGGCAATTGGACAAAAAGAATCAACGGTACGTAACCAAGTAGAAATATTGAAAAAACATGGTGCGATGGATTATACGATCGTGATGACAGCAAGTGCTTCTCAACCTGCTCCATTGCTTTATATCGCTCCATATGCAGGTTCTGCTATTGGAGAAGAATTTATGTACGATGGCAAACATGTGTTGATCATTTTTGATGATTTAACTAAACAAGCCGCAGCTTACCGTGAACTGTCGCTCTTACTGCGTCGTCCACCAGGTCGTGAAGCTTATCCTGGAGATGTCTTTTACTTGCATTCACGTCTATTAGAACGTGCTGCAAAACTGAATGATAAATTAGGTGGCGGTTCAATGACTGCTATTCCGTTTGTTGAAACTCAAGCAGGGGATATTTCTGCTTACATTCCTACAAATGTTATTTCAATCACGGACGGACAAATTTTCTTGGAAAGCGACTTATTTTATTCTGGTATTCGACCAGCTATCGCAGCGGGGCTATCCGTTTCCCGTGTAGGTGGAGCAGCTCAAATCAAAGCAATGAAAAAAGTTTCCGGAACATTGCGTTTAGATTTAGCAAGTTTCCGCGAATTAGAAGCCTTTACTCAATTTGGATCAGATTTAGATGCAGCTACGCAAGCAAAATTGAATCGTGGCCATCGAACAGTAGAAATTTTAAAACAAGGATTACATCAAACGATAAGTGTCGAAAAGCAAGTCATCATTTTGTATGCTCTAACACACAGTTTCCTAGATTCAGTACCAGTCAGTGAATTGGGCCGATTTGAAGATGAATTGTATGATTTCTTAGATAATCAACATGCTGAAATTTTAGCTGAAATCGTTGAAACTAAAGATTTGCCAAGAACAGAAAAATTGGATGCTGTTATCAATGAATTCATTACTAATTTTTTCACTAATTATATTGACTCTTCAACTGATACAAACAGTATACAAACCAATTAAAGGCGGTGAATAAGAATGGCAGCCTCTTTAAATGAAATCACAAAGAAGATAACTTCAACAAAAAAAACTAGTCAGATCACGAATGCCATGCAAATGGTATCAGGTGCGAAATTATCTAAAGCTGAAGATACAGCTGCTGGATTTCAAATTTATTCGCAAAAAGTAAGAGAAATCGTTACTCATTTAGCACACAATCAACTTTCTTTGATTGAAAATGAAATGTTTGGGACGAATTCGCCTTCAAATATCGACTTCCATGATATGTTGGTTGAACGTCCAATCAAAAAGACTGGATACATCGTTATCAGTTCGGATAAAGGACTGGCTGGCGGATACAATAGTTCAGTAATCAAATCAACGGTAGATATGATCACCAGAGATCATGGTTCGCCAGATGAATATGTCTTTATGGCTGTTGGTTCAACAGCGGCTGACTTCTTTAAAGCTAGAGGAATGAATGTTGCTTACGAGTTGAATGATATCAGTGATCAGCCTTCTTTTGAAGAAGTGCGTACGATCGCCAGAACAGCTACTGAAATGTATAAAAATGAAGTTTTTGATGAATTGTATGTTTGTTACAATCATCATGTGAATACGATCATGTTCCAATATCGCGCAGAAAAAATGTTGCCGCTATCCGATTTAGATGCAACTGAAATGAAAGAGTATGAACAAGATTACATCTATGAACCTTCCAAAGAGGAGATTTTAGATATTGTATTGCCACAATATGCTGAAAGTTTGATATACGGGGCTATTTTAGATGCTAAGGCTGCTGAACATGCAGCGCGTATGACAGCTATGAAAGGCGCAACAGATAACGCTAAAAATATTATTGATGATCTAACGATTGTATATAATCGAGCTCGTCAAGCCGCTATAACAGAAGAAATCACAGAAATCATTAGTGGTGCTTCAGCGGCTAAGTAAGTGAATGGAGGAAAATGAATGAGTATTGGTCATATTGTTCAAGTTATAGGACCTGTTGTGGATGTAGAATTTCCCATAAACGATACTATGCCTGAAATCAATAATGCTCTCATTGTTGAAAAAAATAAGAGTACGAATGAAACAGTTGTCTTAGAGACAGCATTACTATTAGGAAATGGCGTCATTAGAACAATTGCGATGGAGTCAACGGATGGATTGCAACGTGGTATGAATGTTATTGATACTGAAAAATCGATTTCTGTTCCAGTAGGTGAAGAAACATTAGGACGTATGTTTAACGTTTTAGGCGAAACAATCGATGAGAAAGAACCATTTCCAGTGGATACAAAACGTCATCCAATTCACCGCAGTGCTCCTGCATTCGATGAATTAAGCAGCAATACAGCGATTCTTGAAACCGGAATAAAAGTTATTGATTTATTAGCTCCTTATTTAAAAGGTGGTAAAATCGGTTTGTTTGGCGGAGCTGGTGTAGGAAAAACCGTTTTGATCCAAGAATTGATCCATAATATTGCTGAAGAGCATGGTGGGATCTCTGTCTTTACTGGTGTAGGTGAACGGACTCGTGAGGGTAATGACTTGTACTTTGAAATGCAAGAATCCGGAGTAATCAAACGGACTGCGATGGTTTTTGGTCAAATGAATGAGCCACCTGGTGCTAGAATGCGTGTGGCATTAACAGGATTAACGATTGCAGAATATTTTAGAGATGATGTAGGGCAAGATGTATTGCTGTTTATCGACAATATTTTCCGGTTTACACAAGCGGGATCAGAAGTATCAGCATTGCTTGGTCGTATGCCATCAGCTGTTGGGTATCAACCAACTTTAGCAACTGAAATGGGACAATTACAAGAACGAATCACTTCAACCAGCAAAGGATCAATCACTTCTATCCAAGCAATTTACGTACCAGCGGATGACTATACTGACCCAGCGCCAGCAACTGTTTTCGCCCATTTGGATGCAACAACCAACTTGGAACGTAAATTAACGGAACAAGGTATTTATCCTGCTGTAGATCCTTTAGCGTCAACATCTAGTGCGTTGTCTCCTGAAATTGTCGGAGAAGAACATTATAAAGTAGCAATAGAAGTACAACAGATCTTACAACGGTACCGTGAATTGCAAGATATTATTGCTATTCTAGGAATGGACGAATTGTCATCAGATGAAAAAATCGTCGTATCTAGAGCTAGACGTATCCAATTTTTCTTATCGCAAAACTTCCATGTAGCTGAGGCTTTTACGGGTCTGCCAGGGTCTTTTGTACCTGTGGAAGAAACCGTACGCGGCTTTAAGGAAATTATTGATGGCCGTTACGACCATTTGCCTGAAGATGCTTTCCGTAATGTAGGAAGAATTGATGAAGTTGTTGCTAAAGCTCAATCAATGGGATACTAGGAGGTGAAAATAGATGAGTGAAATGCAAGTGAATATTGTTACGCCTGCTGGAATCGTCTACAATCACCAAGCGACAAGAGTGATTGCTAAAGCGGTAGATGGAGAAATTGGTATTTTGCCAGAACATATCCCCATTATCGTTCCTTTAACGATCCATTCCGTTCGAGTACAACGTGTTTCAATCGATACAGAAGATTGGATCGCTGTAAACGGAGGAGTTATGGAAGTTAGAGATAATGTTTGTTCTATCATCGCAGATAGTGCTGAGCGTGCAAGAGATATCGACATCGAACGAGCTATGATTGCTAAGCAACGAGCAGAAGAAGAATTGCGAAAATCAGAAGCTATTGAAAATAAGAGTCATTCGAAACGTGCAGAAATCTCTTTGAGAAAAGCTGTGAATCGAATTTCGGTTTCTAAACATAAAAGAGTTTGATCTATAAGTTGAAATAAAACGGCTAGTCTGTTTTTATTTCAACTTTTTTTTATACAAAATAAAAATTAGTACTATTAGTACTATAAGTAAAGTTATATTACAAATTGAAGACAATTTAAAGGTTATTCAACTTTTTTTATGTTAATATTATAGTAAATTAGAAGGGAAGAGAAATAAAAAATATGAACTTTCTAGGCATGCAATCTTTAGTTACAATTGTTTCTCATATGTTTTTTATTTTACTCTCTTTTTGGGCACTAAAAGGAATAAGAATAGAAAAATTTATTAAAAAAAATAATATTGGTCAAGCACGTGTCTTGTATTTGTTTATAGCCATCACTGTAGGCTATACAGTGAGTACTTTTTTTATCGGCCTGATCCTAAATTCTCAAAATCTTATTTTTTTGTTTTATTAAGAATTGAATAAGTTTGTTACAAAGCATTCGTTAAATTTGTACGTTAACCTGGCTTCGTGCTATAATATTAAATGTTGTCTTGTACCGTTTACTTCACACCGTTGTGATAAAGACAATGAAAATTTTGGAGGGATACTACAATATGGAAAAAATTATCGTTCGAGGTGGAAAACACCTAACTGGAACAGTTAAAGTAGAAGGGGCAAAAAATGCCGTATTACCTATTTTAGCAGCCACTATATTAGCAAGTAAGGGACAAACTAAATTAACTAATGTTCCAATATTGTCTGATGTGTTCTCTATCAATGAAGTTTTAAGCCACTTGAATTTAACTGTTGACTTTGATCAATCTAAAAAAGAAATCAACCTAGATGCTACTAAAGGACTCCACTTTGAAGCTCCTTTTGAATATGTGAGTAAAATGCGGGCATCTATCGTCGTATTGGGACCTCTGTTAGCTCGTTTGGGACATGCAAAAGTTGCTCTTCCAGGAGGTTGTGCAATTGGAACACGTCCGATAGATCTACATTTAAAAGGATTTGAAGCGATGGGTGCGGAAATCCATATCGAAAATGGATATATTGAAGCATTTGCTGAGCAATTAAAAGGAGCTCACATCTACTTAGATTTTCCAAGTGTTGGGGCGACACAAAATATCATGATGGCTGCCACACTAGCTGAAGGAACAACTACAATCGAAAACGTTGCTCGTGAACCTGAAATCGTTGACTTAGCAAACTTTTTAAATCGTATGGGAGCTAAAGTTATTGGTGCTGGTACAGAAAGTATCCGTATTGAGGGTGTAACCGAGTTAATAGGTGTAGAACATAGTATTATACCAGATCGTATTGAAGCCGGTACATTTATGGTCGCAGCAGCAGTGACTCAAGGCGATATTTTTATTGAAGATGCTGTTTTTGAACACAATAAACCTTTAATTTCGAAATTGAAAGAAATGGGTGTTGAATTCGAAGATAAAGGTAACGGAATGCGTGTCATTGGGCCTAAAAAATTAAAAGCAACGCATGTAAAAACAATGCCTCATCCTGGTTTTCCAACAGACATGCAATCTCAAATGACGATAGCTCAAGTTTTTGCTGAAGGTACAAGTACAATGAAAGAAACCGTATTTGAAAACCGTTATATGCATATGGAAGAATTGAGTCGCATGAATGCTAAGTTTAAAGTTGAAGGACAAACGCTAGTTGTTTATGGACCAACAGAATTACAAGGTGCTGAAGTTGCAGCAACAGATCTCAGAGCAGCAGCAGCTTTGATCATAGCTGGTTTAGTTTCAAAAGGGTACACAAGAGTGACCCATTTAGAAAACTTGGATCGCGGCTATTATGAATTTCATAAAAAATTACAAGCGTTAGGCGCAGATATTGAACGAATTGAAGAATCAGTACAAAGCACGTTGAAAGAAGCAGAACTTGAAGGTTTGTTTTCTTAAAAAAGTGTTTCTAATGAATGTATGGTAACCAAGTCTTATAGAGATGGCACTTAAAAAGTGACTCTTTATAAGGCCTATTTTTTTGTATTCCTACATTATTAGGTTGATACTCTTTTTCAAAACGTTAAATTTAGTTAAATGTCTTAATTCTGCGTTTAAGATTGAAACGAGTTATGCTATAATAATAAATTAGATGGTTGCTTTATTTAAAAGAGAGTAATCAAAGGTAAACGAACAAGAGCTTGAGAGGAGAAACAAGTAATGGCTAGAGATATAGGGATAGATTTAGGTACAGCCAATGTATTGATTCATGTAAAAGGAAAAGGCATTGTTTTAAACGAGCCTTCAGTCGTTGCAATTGATACTACAACAAAACGTGTTTTAGCAGTTGGAGAAGAAGCATACTTAATGGTTGGACGTACGCCCGGTAACATCCGTGCAATTCGTCCATTACAAGGAGGAGTTATTGCTGATTTCGATATAACAGAAGCAATGCTGACTCACTTTATTAATAAATTAAACGTAAAAGGCTTTTTATCAAAACCAAATATTTTGATTTGCTGCCCTACAAATATAACAACCATTGAACAAAAAGCGATCATTGAAGCTGCTGAAAAAAGTGGCGGTAAAAATATTTATCTTGAAGAAGAACCTAAAGTAGCTGCAATTGGAGCCGGAATGGATATTTTTCAACCAAGTGGAAACATGGTCATCGATATTGGTGGCGGTACAAGTGATATTGCCGTTCTTTCAATGGGAGGCATTGTAACGAGCCGCTCGTTAAAAGTTGCAGGTGATCAATTGGATAATGAAATTACTCAATATGTGAAAAAAACACATAAACTTTTAATTGGTGAACGTACAGCTGAAACAATCAAAAAAGAGATTGGGACAGTTTTCCCAGGTAAACGAGATGACTCAATGGAAGTAAGAGGACGTGATATGGTCACTGGTTTACCAAGAACGATCACGATCACTTCCGATGAAGTTCAAAAAGCTACTGCAGAATCAATGATGCTGATCGTTCAACAAGCTAAAGATGTTTTAGAACAAACCCCTCCTGAATTATCTGCGGATATTATTGATCGTGGTATAATTTTAACTGGTGGTGGTGCATTATTAGATGGTATTGATCAACTGTTCTCTGAACAATTGAAAGTACCTGTATTTGCTGCTGAACAACCATTAGACTCTGTTGCTTTAGGAACAGGCATTTTATTAGAAAATATGACTAAGAAAAAGCGTAAATTTTAAAAATCGGTTAATCAAAGTGAGGTAAACCCATGACTAAAGAAAAAATAGGACTTCAAATCACCACATTCATATTGAAAATTGTACTTGTATTCTTTTTGGTTGCTCTAGCTTTTATTATTGGAGCGATGATTGGTTATGGAGTATTAGGTGATGGGGATCCATTTACTGTTTTTGAAAAAGATACTTGGGTACACATTTTCAGTTACTTTACAAAACCTACTATTGTCAATTGATCTGATATTTTAGGCTGCTATAAAAAATAAAAAGCCAAAGAATCAAAACAATTTTTTGTTTTGATTCTTTGGCTTTTTTGCTCTGTGTCAAATGGTATCGATGCAACATGCTGAAATTTATTTTGGGGTAAACAGGGTTGTTTGTATCTTGAAAGGAAGCACTGTGGGCAATAATGTTTATACGTCAATAAAGTAGCAACAAATGGGATATGCAAGCTTGCAGACGATTCCATTGCTCCACAAGCAAACCAGACTATTTCAGAAGGAATTTTATTTTGAAGTATCTACACGATTTGTCCAAAAACCGTGCTTTTTTGCACTATAAAAAAGAAAATGCCTTGAATTTGCATATAGTAAGTAAGAGTCAAATAAAAGGAGGAAGAAAAAATGAATCAAATCGGATTAGTTGGGCGTTTAGTGAGAGAGATAGAGTTAAAAGAGGTCGGAGAAGACAAAGTGGTATTAAATAATACGTTAGCAGTAGCAAAAAGAGGGAAAAAAGAGAATGGGTCACAAGCAGACTTTATCCCTATAGTTGCGTGGGGTCAAGTAGCCAAGTTGATGCAGCTTTATTGTGAGAAAGGTCATATGGTCGGTCTTACAGGAAGGATCCAATCAAGATCGTACATCAATAAAGAGGAAGAGACGGTTTTTATTGTTGAAATGGTAGTAGATGAAGTTCATTTTTTACAAAATAAAAAAATTGAAGTAGCTGCAGTTTCAAAATGAACAGATAAAAGCAAATGAAATTAGAACGCACTCTAAAAGTTAGCGAAAAAGGCTAATTTTCAGGGTGTGTTTTTATGTCTAAATTGAGAAGTTTATAAGATGATTTTGGAAGTTTCTTTAGTTGCAGTTGTAAAAAGAGTATAATAAACTAGAGAATTTTTTTAAAGAAAGAGGTTATTCCATGAATATATTAATGATTGAAGACAATCAATCCGTATGTGAGATGATGGAAATGTTTTTCATGAAAGAAGAATGGAAAGCAACTTTCATCCAAGATGGTAAAGTAGGGCTAGATACTTTTAAAAATGATCCAGAAAAATGGGATCTAGTTACATTGGATTTAAATTTACCAAGTATGGATGGGATGCAAATTTGTCGCGAAATGCGTAAAGTTTCAAAAACAATTCCCATTATTATGTTGACGGCTAAAGATTCTGAAAGTGATCAGGTTATTGGATTAGAAATGGGAGCAGATGATTATGTCACAAAGCCTTTTAGTCCACTGACATTAATTGCACGTATAAAGGCATTATATCGTCGCGCAGATCTCATTAATGATGGAGCTGATGAATTAGAAGGCAAAGCATATGAAGTTGAAACAAGGTATCTTAAAATGGATAAGAGGACACGCGAGGCAATTTTGTATGATAAACCAATTGAAGGTTTAACGCCAAAAGAATTTGAATTACTTTACACATTAGCAAAAAGTCCAAGACAAGTTTTTTCTAGAGAACAACTGCTAACGATCGTTTGGGATTATGAATATTTTGGTGACGAACGGACAGTCGATGCCCATATCAAAAAATTACGTCAAAAAATAGATAAAACAGGTCCGCAAGTGGTTCAAACGGTTTGGGGAGTAGGATATAAGTATGATGATTCCGGAGTTACTCTATGAGAATAAACTACTTCTACCAGCAAATGCTAGCCTTTTTTGCGGTAGTTATGACCGTCTTGATTATATTAGGCTTTTCTTTTTTACAATTTGCACGCAGTACAGCTTATCGGAATACTGAAACACAGTTATTTGGCTATGCGGAAGCATTAATAGATGAGGACCTACAGACGGATAAGATAGAAAGCGGACAAATTATTTTAAAAAATCAAGGGGTATCGATTTTTGTATTTGATCATACTGACAACATGACGTATCCTATTACAACCGAGGACTACGTAAGCGGTATTTCAGACACTGATTTAGATAAGTTGAAAAACGGCGAGCCATTATCATTGACCCAGAGAAATACTGATTTTTTTGGTAATCAAGTTGATACTGCTATCGTTTATCAGCCCTTTTTCACTCAAAGTACGGGTGATTTTTATGGGTTTATTGCAGTAAGTGCACCTATAAGTACAATTGAATCTAGTTTAGAGGATATTCGGAATAATCTATTTAGCGCCTTTATCTTTTCACTTATTGGAGCCACGATTGCTAGTTATCTTTTTGCTAAATTTCAAGTGAATCGAATCAACCGCATTAGAAGCGCAACGCATAAAGTAGCGAAGGGTGACTTCACTATCCAATTAGAAAACAAAGAAATGGATGAATTTGATGATTTAGCTGCCGATTTCAACAGTATGGTCGATTCCTTAAAATCGGCTCAAGAGGAGATCGAACGTCAAGAGAATCGTAGGAGACAATTTATGGCAGATGCTGCTCATGAAATGCGGACACCTTTGACAACGATCAACGGATTGCTAGAAGGTATTGAGCATGATATGATTCCGGAAAATCAAAAACAGCGGAGTATCCAATTGATGCAAAATGAAACACGTCGTTTGATTCGGTTAGTAAATGAAAATTTAGATTATGAAAAAATTCGTTCCAATCAAATCGTTTTACAAAAGCAACTGTTTAATACGTACGAAGCATTAGAAATGATTGTGGAACAATTGAAAGGAAAAGCGAATGATTCGGGTAATGAATTAGTGCTAGAGTGTCCAACTGATCTAATGCTATTTGCTGATTATGATCGTTTTTCTCAAATCATCGTAAACATTATTCAAAATGCGATCCAGTTTACAGACAATGGTGAAATCAGTATTATCGGTTATGCCAGTGAAAATGAAACTATCCTGAAGATCAAAGATTCTGGGATCGGCATGTCTGCCGAAGAAGTTGAGAGCATATGGGAACGGTACTATAAGGCTGATAGTTCAAGAAAAAACACCAAATATGGCGAATCAGGTTTAGGTTTAGCAATCGTTCAACAATTGGTCAATCTACACGATGCGAGTGTTACAGTAGAAAGTGTACCTGGCGAAGGAACGACTTTCACTTTAATTTTTCCAATTGAAGAAACTAAAAAAAGCTAGAAGCTACGGCTTCTGGCTTTTTTAATCGATTTTTTTGAGAGATAAGATCCTGGATCCAATCTAAGTGGATTTTCAACAGATAAGAGCTGTTCATCAGAAGTAAAAAAAATAATCGAGCAGTTAGTGTTTCTTACAAATCCACGAAATAAAATCAGCCAGTCTTGCTTAGCGGAAGCTGATTCATGATCGAGCCAATCATCTACTAAAATAACTTTTTTATTGCATAATTGAGCTAACCGTAATTGCAATTTAAGGAAGAGATTCAGTGGCAAGACATTAAAGTGTTGGTCAGCTAAAGAATCGGAAATCTGTAGTTCTTCTAAGACTTCAGTTACTACCAGATCGAGCGCTCTTTTAGGATGGTCAGGTGTTAAAGACAAAATAACGAGCATGTTCTCTCTGATCGTCAAATAGTCAATAAAAGCAGCATCTTTACTGATTAAACCCGGAAAAGAATCTAACTGTTTGTTTAATTGTTTCATCAAAGAAGTTAGATCCATTTGCAGAGATAAAAAAGTATAAATCGTTTTGGGTCTGATTAAAAATAAATCATTACCGATGGCCTTTTTATAAGAATGGGTGAACATCATGTATCCTCCTTAATACTAGCAGACGGATCAAAAAAGGTTGCTTTTTCTTAGAGATAAAATAATTGCATTTGGTATTCCGATGACAATAGCGCTATATAAGTTGATTATGCTTATAATCAAAAAGACCTGTAGGGTATTATTTTGATAAAAATTGTTGTTCGCAAAAGCACCTTTTAAAAAGGGAGCAATAGTAAAACGTGTAAAATCCTCATTTCCAAAGTCAGAAGGAGGAACGGCTGCTTGAGAATCTGATAGTGGGGGGTCTAAATTAACCTCTAGTTCTGATTGCAAAACAGCAGCTTCTATTCTAGTAATCTGATCCATTACGGGAGCTGTGAAAATACTGTAGAAAACAAGAATGAGCAAGAGGATACTATTTATTAAAAGCAGTTGTTCAAAGATCAATTGGGCCGTTAACTTATAAACGTGTTCTCCCATTAAAAGATAGGTCTGATATTCTTGTTTTCTAGTTTGACTCAACCATAGCTGAATCGTCAACAAAATAAGCGTACCAGCAATACCTATTATTAAAAGAATGGAATTGTATTTCACACTATATTGTGTTGCAATAGCTTCTAATATCTTAAAAGGTTGACTGTTTAATGAGGATTGTTGAGCATCTAAAGAGACTATAATTCTGTTTAGCTGGATAGAAGAATCAGAAAATTGCTTAGCTAATAAAGCAAATGCAAAAGTAAGGGAAAAATAGACCAAATAAAAACTAAGCGTAAAAATCAAGAAATAAGGATGATTTTGTAAATGGCGATAAGCACGTTTAGCAATTGACAAAACTATCTCTCCTTTCGAAATGAGGATTGATTATCTCCTTATTGTAATGAGTAAATATGAAAAAACTGTGAAGCAAATAATAAGAGGATATGTTAGTTTGAAAATACTCAAAAAAAAAGGAGGTCAAGACGTATTCGTCTTGGCCTCCTTTTTGCTATTTAGTGCATTCTTATCTTTATTCTGTGATCTTAATATCTGGATTTTCTGTTTCAACTGGTTGTGTTTCGCCAACCATTTCAGGAGTATCTAGTAACTCAGGAGCATTAGTTTTATATAAATCAACAGTAGACTGATTGCCGTTTTGATTGAAGATGCTTGTCGCAGCTGTTCCTAAACCTTCATTTACAGCTTTCATCCGTTCCAATTGATCACGGTAGTCATAATCAGCTGGATCAGTTGTAACAAGTCCATCAGGAGTATAAAAACGCAATAGATCACTTGTTAGAATACTGTCAGATAGACTCAATTGTGTGCTGACATCTGCTCTTAGTTGTTCAACCTCTGCAAGAACTTCTTCAGAAGGGTCTAAAAGCAATTCACCGGTTTCTGTATCATAAATACTTGAACCTTCAACGGTATATTTAGGACTTACAAAGTTTCCATCACGAAAAGCAACAGTTTCATCATGATTTTCAGAGAATAAATCTGTTCCAAGCAAAATGTTCTCTTTTGTTTCTACACCTAATAAGTGTAGAAGAGTAGGGAGACTGTCAATTTGTGCCCCGTATTGTGTATTTATTTTTCCGTTGCCAGTTCCGGGCATGTGGATCATATAAGGAACTTTTTGCATCATGGCATTGTCATAACTTGACCAAGTTTCAGGATCTTTACCTAGTAAAGGAGCGAGTGATTCATTTCTTGAATTGGAGATACCATAATGATCGCCATAAAGAACGATGATTGAATTATCATACAAACCAGACTCTTTTAAATAATTAAAGAATTCTTCAATAGCTTGATCTAAATAATGAGCTGTCACAAAGTAATTATCGATCGTATTATCCCCAGTAGTAGCAGTTGGGAAGTCCACATTTGCTTCATCCAACGGATAAGGGAAATGATTAGACACAGTAATAAATTTAGAATAAAATGGTTGCGGCAATTGTTCTAAATATTGGATCGATTCTTTAAAGAATATTTTATCTTTCATACCATATTCTAACATGTTTTCTTCAGTGAAAGAATAAGATTCATCATCAAAGAAATAATCGATTCCCATTGATTTATACGTATTATCCCTATTCCAGAAAGAACCAACGTTACCATGGAACATGGCACTCGTATAATTTTTTTCTGAACCTAAGATTTGTGAAGCAGATTGAAAAGTATTGCTTTCTCCAACTTGTGTAAATGCTCCACCTTGAGGTAAACCAAAGAGTGAATTTTCAAGCAGCATTTCAGAATCAGCTGTTTTTCCTTGACCAATTTGATGGAAGAAGTTACTGAAACTTTGTGTATCCTCATCATGGTAAATACTATTGATAAATGGCGCTACTTCAAGAGATTCACCCGTTTCAGTTTCTAATTTATAGTCGATCAAAAATTGTTGGAAACTTTCTAAATGCAAGAAGATGACATTACGATCTTCAGCGATACCGAACATTTCAGCATCAGCTTCAGCAAAGTGTTCATCAACGTATGTTAAGACACCTTCGATATCTGATTCATCAGCACTAGCTTTAACTTGATTCGCTTGAGCTGCTTTATAACCATCATAAGCTGTAAAAAAGTTTAAACCAAGATATTTAACAATGTAATTACGATCGAATGTACGAGCTAGCAGCTGCGGACGATTGCTTTCAGCTAATGCTAAGTTGGCAGCAAAAAGGGTGAAACCAACAATTGTAGCTGCAAAAGCATAACGTTTTTTGAAAGGACGCTGATCCATTGTCACTTTTTTTGAAGCTAATAAAATAATTAAGAAAACAACATCGATAAGATAGAAGAAATCAGTTGCATGCAATAAAGCAAACGTACTTGCTCCTAATCCACCAGCAACATTACCGACACCTAACATCGTAGTGACTGATATGAAATCTGAAAACTCTCTATAATAGAGAACATTTGAAAAAAATAAAATTGACATCACAGCATAAACAAACAGTAAAGCAATATAGGCTTTTTTAGAGCTCTTGAAGTAGAGCGCGATTGAGAATAATATAACGGTTGTAGCGATTGGATTAATCAACAAAATAAACTGTTGTATGATTCCTTCTACACCAAGAGAAAATTCCGCTTGGTATCCTATATACGTCTTGATCCAAAATAAGATAACGGCTAGAGAGAAAAAGCCCAACCTCGTTTGTAGGTATTTTTTTATATTGTTCATTGTTGAATCCTCCTTAAATAATGGCCACAGTTTGTATAGTTTAATTGGAAAAATTTCAAGTTAAATGAAAGTCTACATTAATTCTACATCACTTTATATTTTACAATTAATTTACAGTATAGTCAATTTTACCTACTCAAAACTGTGGTTACTTCTGATCCTAATAGCTGTTATACCAACGATAGTTTATAGAAAGTAAAGTTTAGGTAAAATTTAGCCCCTTCGAACAAACTATTTATCAAAAATAAGGTATAATAAATTGCAATGATGAATGAGGAGGATTATTTAATGATATTTTTGCAGCCCCTCTTTGACTGGATCGAACCGAGATTTGGTGAAACAATCAACCATTTCCCATTAGTAGAATTGATTATTTACAGTATCGACCATGCTCTTTTTTATTTTATTTTCTGGTTTATCGGACGTGTCATCTTTCTTGCGGTAAAAAAAAAGAAAAAGAAACCAATAAAATGGCGTAGAGAATTCATTTTAAATGCATTTATTTTTTATGTTATTCTTTTAATTCATCTAACCGTCTTTCGTGAAGAAAATTCAATTAATAACGTATCGATCGTTTTGCGTCCTTTAAGTGAAATCAATTGGATCCCATTTGTAGAAACGACTAAATTAACTAAAGGAACATCCTTATTTGATTATTACTATAATCTATATGGAAATATTCTTTGGTTTATTCCAATGGGATTTAGCGCAGCTTATTTAATGAAGAAAAAGCATTCTTTTTTACGCTCGCTATCGATTGGAATAGCTGTTTCATTTTTAATTGAAGCGATGCAATTTCTTTTTTATACCGGCATTTCGGATATCGATGACTTGATCTTCAATACAATTGGAACGATAATCGGGATTGGTTTATTTGAAATCAGTCAATGGTTGTACAAAAAATGGCAAAAGAAGAAAACTACTTGATTTTATGACTTTTCAAGTAGTTTTTTTAGTGCACTCACAACCTAATTAGGTTGTACTTATGTTATACTACATAAGATAAAGACGAAAAAAGGGGTTTATAAACTAGTGGAAAAATATAAATTAAAAAGACGAGCAACACAAATGGTTAGAGATGGTTACCCAGTTTTGCTGAAAGAAGATTTTGTGAAAGAACCTATCGAATCTGAAGGAACGATCGTTGAACTATTGGACGATAACAAAAAATTTCTTGCACGAGCTTATCTTGCTAAGCAAAATAAAGGTGACGGCTGGATTCTAACATTAAATGAAAATGAAAAAATTGATCAAACTTTTTTTGAACATTTATTTAGTCAAGCTTTAGCTGAACGAGCTGGTCTTAAATCAGATGAGAAGACAAATGCTTACCGTTTCTTCAACGGTGAAGGAGACGGTCTTGGAGGATTGACGATCGATGTTTATGCCGATTATTATGTCTTTTCATGGTACAGTGCAGGGATTTACAAGCACCAAGAAACGATTTTGAAAGCTTTTCTTTCAACCGTCCCGGGTGTTAAAGGTATATATGAAAAAATGAGATATCAAACTAAAACAAAACCAGAAACAGATCACATTTATGGCGAAGAAGCACCTGAGCCTTTGTTGATCAAAGAAAATGGCATAACTTATGCTACTTATGTAAATGATGGATTAATGACTGGGATATTCTTGGATCAACGCAATGTTCGCAATAGCATTCTTGAAAATTATTCAATGGATAAAACAGTCTTAAATACTTTCAGCTATACTGGAGCGTTCTCAGTTGCTGCAGCAATAGGTGGAGCCAGTCACACAACAAGTGTAGATTTAGCCAACCGTAGTCTAGAAAAAACAAAAGAACAATTTGAAGTGAATGGATTAGATCCAGAATTGCAAACGATTCGAGTAATGGATGTATTTGATTACTTCAGATATGCTATTCGAAAACAATTGAAATTTGATACGGTCGTTGTTGATCCGCCAAGTTTTGCCCGTTCGAAAAAAAGAACGTTCAGTGTTGCTAAAGATTATACAGCACTATTAGAAGATATCATCGACATTACGAATGAAGATGGCGTGATCATAGCTTCGACCAATGCGGCAAATATTTCAACTGAAAGATTTGAGCAATTCATTGAGACGGCGTTTGATCATAAAGGCCTATCTTACCAAATTTTAGAAAAATTTACTCTTCCTGAAGATTTCAAGATCAATCCTCACTATCCGCAAAGTGATTATTTGAAAGTATACGTGATCCGCAAAGGAAACTGATCTGAACTAGACTACTTTGGAAAGAAAGTAGGATATTAATGAAAAAAAATAAAATGCAAAAAACAAACGCTATTAGACAATTAGAAAGCAATGCTATTTCGTATCAAACCTATGAATTTCCATGGAGTGATGATCATTTGGGTGCTGAAGCAGTTTTTGAACAGTTAAATGTACCTAAAGAACGGATCTATAAAACTTTGGTGATCAACGGCGATAAGACAGGTGTGATAGTAGCTTGTATACCAGGTGCTAGCGAGCTTGATCTAAAAGCATTAGCCAAAGTCAGCGGAAATAAAAAGGTTGAATTACTGCCTTTAACGGATTTAGAAAAAACAACTGGGTACATCCGTGGAGGCTGTTCACCTATTGGAATGAAGAAAAAATTTCCAACCTTTATTTCTATTCAAGCCGAAACAATGGATAAAGTCATTGTTTCAGCAGGAAAAAGAGGGATGCAAATTGAAGTAGATCCACTAGAAATGAAAAAATTGACTAAAGCTGAATTTGTATCCATTGAAGCCGAATAAAAATAGAATAGTAAAAGAGAACTCTAAATCCAAGTTGAAAATCTTGGTTTAGAGTTCTCTTTATTTTTGTTCTATAATTTTAGTATTGATAGATTAAGTGAATCTTATTTTAAAAAGCAACACCGTCGATCAAATAAGTTTGATGGTTAATCTTTGATCGATAAGAAGTAGTCGCGGATGTCTTTCCAGTTTGTTGCACGAATGTAGCGATCTTCGGTTTCATTCAATGAATTCACAAAAAGAATACCGGTTCCAGAAAAGCGTTCTAATTGACCTATGGAATCATCAATCAAGTAGTCCGTGTGAATGATACTTTTATCACCGCAAAAAATATAGTGCTGAGAATCGATGAAAGCAAAATGCTCTTGCAGCCATTCATATTTTGCAGTAAATGTTTTAGGAACATCCATAGCAGCAGTTGCAATGTACAAATCATACTCATCTGCTAATTCACGCAAAACAGTTTGGCTGTCCTTCATCGCTGGAATATTCCTGAAAAAGGCATGTGTATTGATTAAAGGATAAAGTTCTTTGATCGTCGAGACTAAATCAAAATTTGGATTTGCCTTTAGATATTCGTCAACTGTCTCAAAGGAAAGATGGTATTCCTTTTTGAATAATTCAATAAAACTAATTTCCATATCCGCAATAACTTGATCCATATCGATTGCAATTTTCTTTTTCATAAAAAGACCCTTTCACTTTTCAAAGTTGTTAACTTTTAAGAGCAGCCTCAGCAGCGTGCATACCTGCAATACGGCCAGTAATAAAAGCGCCTGTGATATTATATCCGCCCGTGTAGCCATTGTAATCTAAAATTTCACCGGTAAAGAAGAGTTTGCTAGTAAATTTACTTTCCATCGTTTTTGGGTTCACTTCTTTTGTATTGATCCCACCACCCGTAACAAAGGCTTTTTCAATCGGCAATGTGCCATTAGCTGTGAATTGAAAATCTTTGATAAATTCAATCAAGTGGGTCACTTTTTCTGGAGCAGCTTGCTTTAAGGGAGCATTCTCATCCAAATCAGATCTAGTCAGTGCAAATAATAGATACCGTTCAGGAACAAGACCTTTCAAAGCATTTTTGGTGCTTTTATCGCCATCATTTTTTATTAATTGTTGCAGTTGTTGAGTTAGTTCGCCTTTAGATACATTTGGGAGAGCATCTAAACTCATCACGACTTCTTCGGTTTTATCGCGTTTCATAGTCTGGTGAACAAACATAGAACAGCGCAATACGGCTGGTCCAGAAATGCCAAAGTGGGTAAAAATCATATCCATTTGATGGGTTACGACCTTTTTACTTTTTTTATTCAACACACTTAAAGCGATATCCCTTAATGAAAGTCCTTGTAGCGTCTTATCTTGTATAAAAGTTTCATCAGAAGTGATTGGGGATTCTGTGGGATAAAGCGGTTCGATCGTATGACCAGCTTTTTTTGCCCATTTGTATCCATCTCCGGTCGACCCGGTTCGAGGCATAGCTCGGCCGCCTGTTGAAACGATCACACAACTTGCATGGATGCTTCGTCCATCTTGCAACTGCACGCCAATAGCCTTTCCTTCATCAAACAATAAATTCTCAACGGGAGCTTCTGCATAAATCGCAATTTCTAAACGATCCATGATCCCAATCAATGCTTCTAAAATCGTTCGCGATTTATCGGTCACAGGGAACATTCTTCCGTGATCTTCTTCTTTTAGCACAACACCATTTGATTTGAAAAATTCCATAATATCGTAATTATCGTATTGATAAAACGCACTGTATAAAAAGCGTCCGTTTCCAGGAATATGGGCGATGATTTCTTCTTTATCCCGATTATTTGTAACGTTACATCTACCGCCGCCAGTTACGAGTAATTTACGTCCAAGGGTCGTGTTTTTTTCAATTACGGCTACTTTTGCGCCATGTTCTGCTGCCGAGATAGCAGCCATCATACCGCTAGTTCCTCCGCCAACTACTAATACATCATACTTTGTCATTTCTTTTATTGACCTCATTTCTACTGATCACATGCGTCCAAATTCTCTTCTCTTACTTTATCATATTTTAGCAGTTTGTACCATAAACCTGTAAACCGATTTGTGGTACAATAACTTTTATCGTTAAGAATATGGTTAAACTGTTACCATATCCAAGGCGCTAAAATAAACTGAAGAGGAAGATGAGATTTTTATGGAGATTTTAATAGCACTTATACCAGCCATAGCTTGGGGCAGTATTGGTTTAGTGAGTAATAAATTAGGAGGGAACTCTTACCAGCAAACAGTGGGGATGGCAGCTGGAGCAGCTTTTTTTGCAATCGGTGTTTACTTTGTTTACCAACCAATAATCGATATGAAAATTATTTTAGTTGGATTATTTTCAGGTGCACTATGGTCATTAGGCCAAATGCAGCAGTTCCAAAGTATGAGATTCATCGGCGTATCGAATACATTGCCGATCTCAACAGGATTACAATTGATTGTAAATACACTTGCAGGAGTCCTTTTGTTTAGAGAATGGACAAGTTCTAGAGATATTATTCTTGGGATCATTGCTATTATTATTTTAATTTTTGGGGTTACATTTACGACTGTAACAGATACGAAAGAAACGACTGTTGATTCTAAAGGGCAAAAGAAAGCTGGAGCAAAAGCTTTGATCTATTCTACAATAGGCTACGGGTTGTATACGATCACGATAAATGCAGCTGGAGTAGATGCGATGGCCGTTATTTTACCGCAAGCTATTGGAATGTTGATCGGTTCACTACTCTTTTCAGCTAAGCAAGAAATCAAAAGCAAATACACAGTGCGCAACTTGTTGACTGGTTTATTATGGGCAACAGGAAATATCTTTATGCTGATCTCAATGGCAAAAATCGGATTAGCGATCAGTTTCTCGCTATCACAAACAGGGATCATTATTTCTACATTAGGTAGTATCTGGTTCTTAGGCGAAACGAAAACCAAACGGGAATTTCGTTATATCTTGATGGGTTGTATTTTAGTCATTGTCGGTGGCGTTTTATTAGGCTATATTAAAGCATAACTTAATTAATAGATGGGAATGGGATAAGATGAGTTATTTTAGAAAGAAACCTTTAGAAGCAATTGAAAAGCCGTCTAATTTAAAAAGAGAGCTAAAAACGATGGATCTAATTTTACTCGGTTTAGGTGCGATCGTCGGAACCGGAATTTTTGTGATCACGGGAACAGCCGCTGCATTAACAGCTGGACCGGCCTTGATCGTATCATTCATTATAGCGGCTTTTTCGTGTGTCTTATCAGCTTTATGTTACGCAGAGTTTGCTTCTCGAATTCCTGTAGCAGGCGGAGCTTATTCTTATGGATACACTGTTTTTGGAGAATTGATTGGCTGGTTGGTCGGTTGGCTGATGATTTGTGAATATCTACTGGCAAATGCATCAGTAGCCTCCGGTTGGTCAGGCTATATGAACGGGTTTTTAGATGGAATCGGTCTGGGATTGCCCATCGCATTACGTTCTTCTTTTGATGTTGAAACTGGTTCTTATATAGACGTAATTGCAGTATTGATTACATTCTTAGTTACCTACATTGTGATCCAAGGTGCTAAAAAGGCTTTACGTCTAAACAATATCATGGTATTTGTGAAATTCGGCTTGATCATATTATTTATTGTTGTAGGCGCATTTTATGTTAAACCAGAAAATTGGACACCATTTGCTCCCTTTGGCTTTGAAGGCGTAGCAACAGGAGCAGCTGTCGTGTTCTTTGCTTTCTTAGGTTTTGATGCTGTCAGTACGGCTGCAGAAGAAACGAAAAATCCACGTAGAGATATTCCAAGAGGGATCATTGGTTCACTTGGTATTGCGACTGTATTGTACATTGCTGTGACTTTAGTGCTGACGGGAATCGTCCCTTACGCACAGTTAGACATTAAAGATCCGGTTGCATTTGCCATACGCTTTATTGGACAAGATTTTATTGCAGGTATTATTTCTGTTGGAGCAATAGCAACCCTTTTAACGGTACTTATTTCAATGACTTATGGATTAGGTCGTTTGATCTATGCTATTGGACGAGATGGATTGCTTCCAAAGAAACTCAGTGAAGTCGACCCAAAAACAAAAAGTCCTAAAAATGCGACTCAGTTAGCGGGATCAGTTTCAGCTGTACTTGCGGGTATTGTTCCACTTGGTAAGTTAGCAGAATTAACAAATATTGTAACATTGATGATATTTGTTATTCTTGCTATCGGAATCATTAAATTGCGTAAAGACCACGGTGAACCTAAAGAAGGAGAATTTAGAGTACCATTTGTACCAATTTTCCCAATTATTTCGGTTTTTGTCTGCGTATACCTTATGATCCAATTGTCGTTATCAGTTTGGATCGCATTCATTATTTGGTTAGCTTTAGGCGTAGTTTTCTATCTCGTTTATGGATATAAACACAGTGAATTAAATGGCGAGTAACAGATCTTGATTCCGCTAGAAAATGAGAATATTTTAGTATTTAAATTATCTGGAGCAAGCGAAAAGGCTAGAAAATTGCCCTTTCATACTAAACGGCATTAAATTAAAAAGGAAACATTTCATTCGTGAAATGTTTCCTTTTTTAATAGGGTCATCTTCGAAGCAAACTTCGAGAATGATCCTATTTAGCTGTTTTGACAGAAAAAAAGAGGAACAACGACTACTAAAAGTAAAATCTTATCTGAAAAGGATTAACTGAGTGGCCGGTTCGATGAACTCAAAATAGACTGTCAATTGAGAAGGTCTAACTAGGGTTAGTTCGATGAACTCAAAGCAAGATTTCCATTTGAGAAGGACTAACTAGGCTTAGTTCGATGAACTCAAAGTAAGATTTCTATTTGAGAAGGGCTAACTGGGCCTAGTTCGATGAACTCAAAGCAAGATTTCCATTTGAGAAGGACTAACTAGGCTTAGTTCGATGAACTCAAAAATAGAAAGCCAATTGAGTTGGCATCTACGTCAAATGGTGTGGCTACTTCAAAATAAAATTTCTTCTGGAATGGACGGGTTTGCTTGTGGAGAGCCATGGTACCGCCTTGAAGCCTAAAAAGAAGTCTTCCAGGCTTTCAAGCCTTAAACAGATCATAATCGCTAAAGCGGTAACGCTCTGTAATTCGCATTGAATACTTTACATGTCTACAAGCAACCCTATTCCTCCAGAAAATAATATGATTGCTTTGCAATCTAAGCCATGACAGAAAAACCGTTTCACTATATAATTTAATTAGGAAAAAAAAATCCGACTGAAAAATGGGTTTTGCCGAACCTGACCAGAAAACTGGATGAACTTCTTATCTTTTGAGATAAGCCGAATGCATCTTTGAATGCGAAAATAAATTTACAACACTTGATACGAAGTTCTTTTTCCTAATAAAGTTAATGGAGGTTTTCGTCATGGAAGTTATGATTGAAACTTGTTGCGG
>NZ_JAGGRF010000017.1:0-24253 GCF_018612935.1 Carnobacterium sp. ISL-102
AAATCTAGCAGTAGCGGTTTATTCGGTATGACTATACAAAGTGCTTCTACCGTATTTATAGCAAATATGAAGAGAATACTTAGAATAATAGGTGGATAATAAACCTCAAAGAGGACTAAAATGGATTAAACTAAGAAAGCGGAAAAATGGGCACTCCCATTTTTCCGCTTTCTTGTTTACTATTAAGTTAGTCTCCGCTAGATAAAACTACTTTTTCAGCAGCCTCTTTTGTAATGGTGTGTCTTTTTAAAAGAGAATTGGTATACTCTCCAAATTCTATTTATTTTTATCGATTCTCTGATACAAATGTACCAATTGGTAGTTGATCGTTCAGTAACTTGTCTGATGGATCTAGTTCTCTTTTTTGCTTCTTGCCTGTCTCCCAATAAAGAACCATTAGGCCAATAGTTACGATGGTACTTAAGATATATGCTAAGGTGGTCAAACCCATTCCAAAACCAATTGGTTCACTAAAGATATATACGACGCAAGCATACAACATAAATATTCCTGGAAGTAATGTCACCAAGTAATTTTTATTTTTCAAATACAAGTAACGAGTAGAGACTAGTAAAGAAATCACTGCTGTAACTTGATTTGCCCAGTTGAAATATCTCCATAAGATATTAAAGTCAACTTGCGTCAACACTAAAGAAATTGCATATATAGGAATCGTAACCATCAATACTTTTTTCAATGTGCTTTGGTTAATGTGCAGATAATCCGCGGTTATCGTCCGTAAACTTCTAAAAGCAGAAAGTCCTGAAGAAATTGGTAAAACAATTACTCCAATGATTGCAATTGTCCCAAATACACTACCTAACAACATGTAAGAAACCTGGTTGACGACAAGTGAAGGAGTCCCATTATTGATCATTTGATTAAGTGTTTGTCCGTTGAATAATGACATAGAAGCTGCTGCCCAAATCATTGCGATCACACCTTCAGCAATCATCATCCCGTAAAAAGTAAAGCGTCCTTCTTTTTCATTTTTAGATGTTCTAGCAACCATTGGCGCTTGTGTAGCATGAAAACCAGATATAGCCCCACAAGAGATCGTAAAGAATAACGCTGGAAAAATTTGCGTTCCTGATGGATTAAAATTTTTCATCGTTCCTGGAGTTAAGTTTGGTATGGTATGTCCTCCAAAAATTAAGCTTAACCCAATAGCTAGAGTACTGATGATCAAAATGGCCCCAAAATAAGGATAAACAACTCCCATGGCTTTATCGATTGGTAAAATGGTTGAAATTAAGTAATAAACAAAAATCAATCCAATGATTACTTCTAACGTTAACCAACTAGGAGTGATACTTTCAATCAAGTTAGCTGGTGACGCAACAAAAACGGTACCAACTAACATCAAAAGAAGCATAGCGAAAATATTCACAACATGTTTTACTGGTTTTCCTAAGTATTTACTGGCTAATTCTGGTAAATGAGCGCCATCATTTCGTAAAGAAATCATGCCTATCATATAATCATGTACTGCACCGCCAAGAATACAACCTACAACGATCCAGATGTAAGCGACCGGTCCGTAAAGCGCTCCCATTATTGGCCCAAAAATAGGACCTGTTCCTGCAATATTTAGTAATTGAATAATAGCATTTTTTGGTTTTGACATAGGTACGAAATCATAGCCATCCCTTAACGCTTCTGCAGGAGTTGTCCGATCCGGATCGATCCCAAAATTCTTTTCAATATACTTCCCATAAATAAAATAGCCTAAAATTAATGACGCAATACCACCTAATAGTGTAAACATTCTTTCCTACCCCCTTATACTTCGTTCATCGATTTTGATGAACCTTTAATAGCTTCACTTTACTACTAAAATAAGGTTTCGGATGAAATTTAAGCTGAAATAGCAATACGGCCGACTGAAACGCTCATCTGCAGTTCTCAAATTCATTCTATTGATAGGTATGATAATCCCGCTAGTGCTTTTTTTGCAGTTGTTTGTCCTCTTCTCACTCTTTTAGGACAATTGAACTCTTTTTTTGCAGTTGTTTGTCCACTTCTCACCATTTTGGGACAAGTGAACTCCTTTTTTGCAGTTGTTTGTCCTCTTCTCACTCTTTTGGGACAAGTGAACTCCTTTTTTGCAGTTGTTTGTCCACTTCTCACTCTTTTGGGACAAGTGAACTCCTTTTTTGCAGTTGTTTGTCCTCTTCTCACTCTTTTGGGACAAGTGAACTCCTTTTTTGCAGTTGTTTGTCCACTTCTTACCCTTTTGGGACAAATGAACTCCTTTTTTGGAGTTGTTTGTCCACTTCTCACTCTTTTGGGACAAATAAGCTCTTAATTGTTCTCCTTATCCATAATGTACATTATACTAAGCCTACTTCTTCTTTGAATTGCTTCATATAGTGTCTGCTCACAGGAATTTTCACCTGATTACTCATAGTGACCAGAAATGTATGGTTAAACCACGGCTGTATTTCTAGGATTTCGTTTGTATTCAGCAGATAGGAGCGGTGCACACGTAAAAAAGCATGTCCTTTCACCTTTTCTTCATAGGCACTCAAAGGTTCATTTGTACTGTATTCTTTCTCGACAGTATAAACAGTTGTGGTACCTTTTTCCACCGCAATAGCAATAATATTTTCGATTTTAACAATGTAGATGCGTTCGTCCATTTGAATAGGAAGCGTCAATAAGCATTCCTGCTTATCTTCCATCTGCAAGGGCACTTTTTCTTTTTGATAGCTAGTATAAGCCTTTTGAACAGCTTCTTGAATTCGAGGCAGTTCAAATGGTTTTAAAACGTAATCCGTTGCATTTAATTCAAACGCCTTAATAGCATATTCATCATACGCTGTAGCAAAAATAACCATTGGCGGGTTCTTTAATTGGTTAATTTTATTCGCTAATGTTAATCCACTCTCACTGGTCAAATGGATATCTAAGAAAATCAAATCAATTTCATATTGCAACATTTTCCCTAGAGCTTCTTCAATTGACTCTGCTTCTACTATTGTTGAGATTCCTTCACAGCGTTCCAGTAAATACGCTAGCTCATTTCTGGCTAGGGGCTCATCATCCACTATCAATGTCTGCATTATTATCCCTCCGTTCCTTGGTAAGGTATCTTGCAAATAATAATCGTACCTTTTTCGGAAGATTCAAAGTTCAATTTAGCTCTATCTCCAAATAAACTGATCAACCGTTTATTCAAATTTTCCAAAGCTGATCCGGTCCCTTGTTCGGACGAAACACTTTCTTTGCCTAATTTACCAAGTCTACCCTTTTCTATCCCATACCCATTATCTTGCACACTTACCAAAATATCACGATCTATTTTGTTGACCGTTACTTGGACTAAATTATTCATTTTCCGATTTCTAAAGGCATGTTTAAAGGCATTTTCTACCAAAATCTGAATCATAAACGGCGGCAAAAGAATATCATTTAACCCATTTTCTATGTTCATCTCGATCTGGTAGCGATCTGGAAAGCGCGCTTGTTCCAATTTTGTATAAGCTTCTACTTGCAGCAGTTCTTTTTCTAAAGGAATCACATTCGTTCTGGCACCCTGTAAATTAGACCGGAAAAAGGTACTCAGCTGTAGCAACATCTCACGAGCCTTCTCACTATCTATCCGGACCAATGCAGAAATGGTATTGATGGTATTAAAGAAAAAATGCGGGTTTACTTGGGCTTGCAGCGATTTGATCTCTGCATCTTGTAAGAGCTGGCTTTGCAATTCCATCTCACCAAGTTCAATTTGACTGGAAAAGATAGTGGCTAACCCTTCCGCCAGTTGCCTTTCAACAAAGGTCAGTTTTGAGGCATCAGTGAAATATATCTTTAACGTTCCAACCGTTTTACCCTGTGATTTCAATGGAATAACAATCGCTGCTTCTAATGGGCAATCAGGATGATCGCACCCAATTTCTTGATGAGAATGCACCTCTTTGATTTCTCCTGTTCGAAGCACTTCTTTAGATAAATTAGTCACTATTTTTTTTGAAGGAACATGATGATCACTGGCTGCGCCAACATGTGCTAAAATACTGTCTTTGTTTGTAATACTAACAGCTGAAACCTTAATCAGTTTTTGAATGATTTTTGCTGCTTGCGTACAAGATTCCTCATTCATGCCTGAGCGAAAATAAGGCATAGTCTCATTAGCCAGTTGGAAAACATCATGCGTTTGAACTGCTCTTGTTTGTTCTTCTTGTCGCAGCGTTGAGTCGATGATCGATAAGAAAATCCCTGTTCCAATACTGTTGGTCAAAATCATTGGTAATCCAATGAACTTGACCAAATCTACTGCTTCTTGAAAATAGCTACTTAATAATAGAATACATATCATTTGAACAACTTCCATTGCTGCGCCAATGATGAGACCCTCTCTAACTTTTGGGAAGGCATTCTTACGGATGGATTTCAACCCATAGACCCCAGAAAACAAACCAACCAATATAGATGAAATCACGTACACGTACGCATCTATTCCACCTTGAAAATAACGGATAATGCCTGAAATGAGGCCCACACCCACACCTATGATCGGCCCCCCAATCAATCCTGAAACACCGATCGTCAACACACGTGTATTCGCCAGTGAAGAATGACTGGATAAGTCAGTGAACGGCTGATCCATCTTGATTTGATTTTGGCCAATCTCTACTCCTGTAAAATTAGAAATCAGGGCAAATAACCCAAATACCACAATCAGTTGGACCATCGTACTAGCTTTTCTTCGATTTCCTAAAAGATTTTTGAAGTAAGGAATATTCATTAAGATATACGCTAAAATAATAATCAATCCGCCGCGTTCAAGCATTAAAATGAATAAGTAGAACATTATTTCACTTCCTATGATTTAATACCTTTAGTTTACCGCATAAAAACTAATTATGTATACAAAGAAATAAAACTCCTTATCGAACAATATATATTCTTATTTGACTGATTTTTCTATAAAACTTACTGATTATCATTCATTTCTGTTAAACCAAAAATAAAAGAGCGCCAACAACAATCAGCTCAGTAGCTATTTCAATAACTAAAAATCTTTATGCTTCTTTTAGGATAAGGTGTGTACTGTATCAACTATTTGATTAAGCAATAAATAATATCTTAAAAAACATACAAAAAAACCAACTCCGCACCAAAATTCGAGGTGGAATTGGTTTTTATTTTCGACCTTATCTAATTGTATTAAGGGCTTTCGTCCATAACAATAAGTCATCAAACATGCCTTGTGCATTTACTTTATTGTAGTCATTTGGTTTGAAAATACTCATATTTTCAAAATCAGTTATTAGAGAGAAGTTTGTTGTAGTGCGTACCGAAGCAACACTCAATTCTCCTAAGATCACACGCATATTTTCGTGAGCACGTGCACCCCCTAGACTGCCATATCCAACAAAAGAGGCTGTTTTATTTGCAACTTCTGCTTTTAAGAAGTCTAAAGCATTTTTCAATGCTCCACCTACTGCGTGATTATATTCTGGGGTAATAAATACATATCCATCAAATGAAGCCATTTTTTCAGACCATGCTTGAATTGCTGCACTTGCTGTTGCTTGACGATTCTCAGGAAGCTTAGCTCCTAGCAATGGTAAGTCGTAATCTGCCAAAGCGACCATTTCATATTCGACACCTTCATCATTTCTGTTCACTGCAAATTCATGGATCCATTCTGTTACCGCTGCTGAATTTCTTCCTTCACGTACGCTTCCTGAGATAATACCGATTTTCATAATTTTATTCCCCTTTTCTGCTATTTTTTTAGTTTGTTCATTCTTCCCGAATAAAGCTTCGCTCATTCGAGTGAATACCGATTTGTTAGCCAATATGTTTCCTCCATTACAAATTATTTAATTGAAGGTCACCCACCAACCGACGCTTACATTTCGTAAGTACATCTACAAGTATGCCATAGATCTGAAAATGTTTCAAGTCTATTTATTCTTAATTAAAGATATTTATTAAAAATACGCAAAAGAGCAGTTTTTCTCTAAATCAGCTTTTTCTTCCATGAAAGTCTACAGTCTACCGAAAAAAAGATGAGTTTTTTTGATTTGACAAAAGAGATCAATCATATTACAATTATCTCGAATTAGTAATATATTAATTCGTAATTAAACTTTCTTGCTTATAAAGAGCAATCCACATGAAAAAAACAGCAGGTATCCACCATATAACAGCTAGCGTGGGACACCCTCAAGAAAACATTGATTTTTATGCCGGAATTTTATTTGAATTAGCTACCGATGAACCTGGTTTTATAGATGATGAAGAGTCTATTGATATTTTAGGCGAAACACTTGCTTTACCACCAGCATTTAGAAATGACCGTGAACGGATCGAGTCATTTGTACACCCAATCGATACTGTGCGCAGTACTAAAGTATTTGAAAAAGACTATTTAGATTGAATCACCTAACAGATGGAGAAAAAGAATAATGGATTTTTAATAAGGAGGATCTAGTATGAAACATTTATTTATTAAAGGAACAGACCAATCAAAACCTACTTTGCTTTTACTACATGGAACAGGAGGCACTGAACGTGATTTGCTTCCACTCGCTGCAGAAATAGATTCGGATGCAAATGTTTTAAGTGTTCGAGGTAATGTACTGGAAAACGGTATGTCACGCTTTTTCCGTCGACTAGATGAAGGGATTTTTGATGAAGAAGATTTGATTTTCCGCACGAAAGAGTTGAATGCCTTTCTTGATGAAGCTGCTGCTAAATACGATTTCGACCGTAAGAACATTTTGGCTTTAGGGTATTCAAATGGTGCAAATATTGCAGCTAGTTTACTATTTCATTATGCTGATGCTTTATCTGGTGCTATTTTACACCATCCAATGGTCCCTATAAGAGACCTTTTTTTGCCCGATTTAACAAACACGCCTATCTTTATTAGCGCTGGAACAAACGATCCAATCTGCCCAGCAAAAGAATCAGAAGAATTATATGCTTTGTTAGAAAATGCCCATGCTAAAGTTGATATCTATTGGGAAAGCAACCAACATCAATTAACTTTTAGTGAAGTTGCTGCTGCCGCTAAATGGTATCAAGCAACTTACTAATATGAAATCTCTGTTTCACAAAATTCAGTCTATAAAAGAAGACCTATCCAAGAAAGTTTAAAATTATTCCAAGCGGTCCTTTGCCATCTCTTTTTCAGACATATGGTATAATCGAAAGAAACGAAAGGAACTTGATTATTATGAAAATATCTTTGACTAATCCTCACACTCGCCAAATAAAACACGCAAAAATCGGCTTTTCATGGACAACTTTATTTTTTGCTTTTATACCAGCTCTTTTTAGAGGTGATATGAAGTGGTTTTTTATTCAACTCCTTTGTTTTGCCCTTTCTTTGGACCTCTCTAGTTTGATTTTTGCTTTTATCTACAACAAATTGTATATCAATAGCTTGCTTGAAAAAGGATATGTACCAGCGGATAAGCATTCCGCTAAAATCTTAAGCCACAAAGGATATATAGTACCTAATTAAGTCGGCTTTTTGAAGTTCAGATTGACTATCTTTTTAAATACATTTTGAAAAAAACAGATTAGGGCAATGTTGATCATTGTCCCTGATCTGTTTTTCTCATGTCATTTAAACCACTACAAAAAAACTAACCCCTTTTAACTCAAGTTAGTACATCCATTTCTTCATTCTATCTATTTAAAAAACCACCGCAAAAAAAAGTCAGCTAAACACTAAACTAACGGTTCAGCTAACTTTCAAGTCCACTTCAACAATCATTGCTTAAGGGTTGAATTATTTTCTGCTGTCCTTGTTCATCCGGCTATCTGGGAGCCTCTTCACGAGAGTGATGTACTGCTCCTTCTTCATGTTCTGGTCCTGAATATATCGTATATAATTTCAATGGCTTACCGCCTGTGTTAATGATATTGTGCCACGTATTTACTGGTACGAGTATAGCATCGTCCTTAGTGATGGCTCTTTCGAAATCTAGATTATCTTTAGTAGACCCCATTTTACATACACCCTGACCCTCTTCAACGCGTATAAATTGGTCACTTCTTTCATGAATTTCCAACCCAGCTTCATCATTTGGTTCTATAGACATGACCGTCAATTGCAGTTTTTTACCTGTCCAAATTGTCGTACGGAAGTTTTTATTCTGAGCAGTTGCATCTTCAATATTAAACATATAAGGCTTTTTACCATAATCTTTATGATCCATTACTATTTCCTCCTTTTGATCTGGTTTCTTAAAGCTATATTACTTAATTATATTAGCATTCCAAATTAATTATAACGCTTTCAATTTTAAAAGTCATCTCTTAGCCACTTTAAGAATAACCGCTGAAATAAAAAAACCACTAATAAGAGATCCTGCGAATAATGCTAGTGACGGAAATGCTTGATTCAGATTTTCTCCATAGAAATAATCTTCGAATAACTTGAAAACACCGAAACCAATGATCGCAGATACTAGAAATCCAATAATATAAAATAACAACATATGTGTAAAAGAGTTATTATCGCTAACTCTTTCATCATCATTATTCATACTCCCTCCAGTGTGCATAGGCTCAGCACTATCTAATGAATTTTTATCAGCATCTTGGCCTACATTTACTCTAGCATACAAAGAATTTGAGATATTGCTCTGCTGGTTGTATTTATTTAGTTTATCGCGATCACTCATTTTCTTAACCCTTCCTCTCACTCTGTCTAATCACTAAGTATTCAATCTATTATGAAGCAATTGTAACTTTATCTTATAAATATTGAAAGCGTTACCTGTAATTCTGCTCACAGCAACCGAAGCTGGACTGTTAGCCAATCAATTCTGGCGCTATCAAAGCAAAAAAAAATGCCGCTAATAATTTACATTAGCAGCTTCTTCTTTATAAAAACAATCCAACAAACATGGCAGACAAGATAGGAACAATAAACCCACCTAACATTCCTCTTAGTGCAAGTTTAGATAGATCATTTTTTCTAGTTGGCGCAAATACGGATAAACCTGTTACACAAATAGCGATACTGGCAAATGCTCCAAAACTTCCTACTGCAATAGATAACATAGCGACAGCTCTTTCAGATAGTTCAGCCATCATAGGTGCTAGATCTGCATAAGCTACAAATTCATTAATAGACATTTTTGTACCTAAAATTTGTCCAGCAATCATTGCTTCAGAGCCGTTTAACCCCATCAGCCAACCAATCGGTAGAAAGATATAACCTAGCGCCTCTGTAAAACTCGTACCTACTAGGCCTAAAATACTATTTAGTAATGCCACGATCGAGATGACGGCAATCAAACTAGCTCCGATACCTAAAACCATTTGCAATCCATTATTGATTCCCTCAGACATGGCAGAAAAAACAGATGTATTAGCACCTTTACGGTTTAATGTCACATCTGATACTTTACTGATCTCCGTTTCAGGTGTCAAAATTTTGGCAACTAATAGTGAACCAAAGGGAACCAAAGCTGTTGTGATCAGCAGCCATTTCATAGGAATACCCAGCAGGCTATACCCGACTAAAATAGAGGCTGACACTGAGCCCATCCCTGAAACTAAAACCGTCATCAATTCTGATTTCGTCATATTTGGTAAGTATTTCGCAACTAAGAAAGGTGCTTCTGTTTGGCCTAAGAACATATTAGCTACAGCTACAAACGACTCAGCTTTCTCGGTACCTAACAATTTACCCACCGCTCCTCCTATTATTTTTACTATCCAGCCAACTACACCTAAATAGCCTAGGATACCTGTTAAAGCAGATAAGAAAATAATGACACCCAGCACATCAATAAAGAAATACCCTTGGCCAAATAGATCACCAAAAACAAAGGTTAGTCCTTCATTAGCGAAACTAAACAACTTAGTTACCGCTTTTGCCAGCTGTTCGATGATCCAACTACCCACAGGAACCTTAATTAAAAAGAGTGATAAAACTAATTGTGCTCCTAAAGCAGTAAATACGGTTCTTTTATTAATAGCTTTTTTATTATCCGATAAGAGATAGACGATCCCCAACATAACGATAATTCCTAAAATCGTGATCAATTTATTCATTTATTACTTGTCTCCATCTCTGTTAATTTATCGTTAACCATTGTTACAACCGTATAGGCATCTTCTGGGTTATTCACTACATCGATCTCATCTATATTGATGATCAACACATCTGATGCATCATAATGTTTAGTAACCCATTCATCATACCCTTCCCAAAGTTCTCTATAATAATCTAGTAAACCTTGATCTTGTTCAAAATCTCTGCCACGCAAACCAATACGATAAATAATCGTTTCAAATGATCCCTTTAAATACACCATTAAGTCTGGTGATTTTTTAGGCAATTCTTGCAATTCTTCCATCATATTGTTAAGCAACTTTTGGTATATGCTGAATTCTGTTTCTGAAATTCGCCCTAGATTCATGTTTACTTTAGCAAAATACCAGTCCTCATAAATTGAACGATCTAAAACATTATTTTTGTTATGTAACGCCTCTTTAATGCTTTTAAAACGACTATTCAAAAACTCCAATTGTAATAAAAAAGGGTACCGTTTTACTCTTTGTTCTTCTTCGCTTGCTGTGTAAAATAAAGGTAAGATTTCGTTATCGTCTACATTTTCATAAAAAACCTCACTACCCAAAGAACCTCCCAAAAGTTCTGCTACACTTGTTTTTCCTGCTCCAATCATTCCACCAATTACTAAAATCGCCATCTACCCCTCTCCTTATTTCAAGGAAAAAGAGTAGCCCTAGTGAGCTACCCTTTCTCTATTTAATTACTGCTTTATCTTTATGGATGTTCTACATAATCAGCTATTATTTTTTAGCCTACCATTACACATTCATTAATTAGCACCTTTGTTATGATACTATGATTATATAATTATTTCAACCTTATTTTACACAACATATGCTATTTGTTTCCGAAAAAGCACAACATGTTGTATGTTAATTATTATTCCACTGTGAAAGCGATTGATTTTAAATGCTTCATTTTATACTATGTCCAAAAACTAGAGCTGTATCCGAAAAAAAAGAAGAGCAAGCAAAAATGGACAAGTCGGAGAAAAGGTTCTCTTGACTTGTCCATTTTTAGTTATAAATAAACGATTTAATTAAGCTCTGGCATACTGCCTATATCTTCTTCACTCGGTCTTTGCATATCTCCATTACCATGTTGTTTTCCGCCTCCCATTTGTCCAGTTGTAGTACCTATGGTTGTTGCAATCGAGTCAACTGTCACTTCAAAAGTTTCATCATCGATTGCTAATGTGTATGTTCCATCTTCTTCTAAATCAGCTGAACTGAGCTGTACAGAACTAAAGCTTTTATCAGCTGTCCATGATAAAAGAACCGTTCCATCTGCATCGCTTAGTTCAATTTCGCTTCCCGCTTCGTAAGTCGTTTCAAATCCATATAATACACTCACTTGACTAGAACTGTCTCCAAAAGTTACGGCCATACCTGAACTTCCAGCAGCCATTAATGTTCCTCCAGTAATAATAGTGTCACCATTTGAGTCAATTGCTCCATTGCCGCTATTTTCTGGTCCACTAACTATAATAGTACCGCCAGAAATTTCAAGTGTTCCATTTGAATCTAACCCATCCCCACTACTATTTACCGTCAGTGTACCTCCTGAAATGACCATTAAATTTTCACTACTGCTAGTGGTTTCACCGGGTACAGCTTCGCTAGTAGTCGAAGTACCGCTTGCTGCGTTTAACCCATCATCACTCGCTACAACCGTAATTTCTCCGTCACTGATCGTGATCGTCTTGCCTTCAATTCCTTCATAACTTTCTGTGATTGCGATAGTTGACCCGCTTAATTGCAAATCATTCCCTGCATGTAAGCCATCATCGCCAGAAGCTAATGAAAGTGTTCCACCTGTCAGTGTCAAGTTACCATCAGTATGAACCGTATCGTCAGCTGCATCAATCGTGATTGTTCCATTATTGATTATCAACTCACCTGTGGCTTTCAGACCTTTCATACTCGTCGAACTAGTATCCTCAGTATTCAGGTTTTCTTCTGTTTCTGTTTCTGCTTTTTGATTAAAGAAATCCTTACCCATACCTTCAGATGTTTTCGCTACTGCATTAGCGCTTCCGCCGCCTGCCGTAATATCAAACGTTCCTCCGTCTACTTGAAGCAGCGTTTCAGCTTGAATACCATCTTGCTCTGCATCGATCGTGAAATCTCCACCTGCGATATAAACGAATCCTTTGCCTTCTTCTTCATCGTTGTCAGATTGAATACCATCAGTACCTGTAGTCATGCTAAATGTTCCATCTTTTATTTTTACTGCATCCTTTCCTGAAAGACCTTGACCAACTGCAGTAATTTGATACGTTCCGCTTACGATGGTTAAATCATCTTTTGATACGATACCATGATTCGTATTTCCATTTATTGTTAAGTTTCCAGAACCATTCAATGTTAAATCAGCTTTACTAAAGATCGTTCCATCAATAGTTGTTGCATCATCGCCTGTACCAATCATTGCTGTACTTCCGGCTTTATCTGTTAGGGTATTTTCTGAATCCTCTGCAAGTGTCACGAAAACTTTTTCTGCTTCTTCAATAAGGAGAGGTGCACTGGTCGAAGAAGTAACGTCTACTCCATCTAAAATCAAATAAACCTCTTCAGTATCAGGAACTGTTACTTTGATTTGACCATCCGAAAGTGTTCCACTGATTAAATACGTTCCACCAGCTGTAATCGTTAGGGTATTGCCATCAATACTCGCTCCTTCTCCACTAGTTGTACTTTGATCGTCAGCTAGCTTGATTGTCGTTAAATCAGCTTCTTCATACCCTACTTCAAGATCATCTGAGCTAAATTCCAAGTCATAATCTATTGTACTAGTAGTGGTACTAGCATCAGATGTCGTACTAGATTCCGCACTTTGTGCCGTTTCAGAAGAAGTGGTTTGGCATCCTGCCAACATTCCTATAACGGCTAGGGAAACAAGGATACTCATTTTAGATTGCTTTTGCTTTTTTTTCATTATAATTCTTCCTTTCCAGATAGCGAACGGCCGCAAATAATTTCTAAATTTCCATTTCTGCAACGCAACGCATCGATCAATTGTTTTTCTTGATTTTGATCTTTCAATTCAATGGTGTATTCTAAACGAAAAAGACTGCCCATATTGGTTGTTTTTACTCTCATCATTTGGTAGCTAGACAAGTATTGATCAAATATATCATCAAAAATCGTACTGTAATCAAGATTTTCAGGAATCGTTATTTTTAGTAGACGAATCTGCTCCCCTACTTCACCAAAGCGAGAGAGATTTAAACCTACCATTACACCACAAATAATTATGGCGAATACGACTGCAAATCCGATATAGCCCATTCCACTTGCTAAACCAATTGCCATTGCTAGAAAAATACTACTGATTTCTTTAGCTGAACCTGGGACCGAACGGAATCGAACAAGGCTGAATGCTCCCATAACGGCAACTCCAGCTCCAACGTTTCCATTGACGAGCATGATGACCATTTGCACCATGGCTGGCAATAGAAACAACGTACCAACAAAACCCTTGGAATAATTATTGCGATACATATAGGTCCATGCTACAAACCACCCTAATATCAAACTTGCTAAGGTACAAAAAACAAAACTTGTGATTGAAAATGCAGACGCACTTTCCATATATACACTATTGAATAATTCACTCATGCACTATAAACCTCTCTTTCCCTTACTTTCATTGATGATTCTTCTTGTCTTTTCAAATGATTTTGATATCCATTAGCGTATTTTGAAAATTTTGCCGGGAAAATTTTATTTCCTGATAAAATACGCGCAAGCCATACTGGCATGGCACCGCAAATTTTGATTTCCATCAATAACTGATTTTCTGGTAAAATCGGTTGCCCATATGATCCTGATGACAAAAACAAATCTTCCGTACGATATAAAATTTCTTGATCAAAGGTGATCCGGATACTGTCATCCACTTTGTCAAAATAAGCCAATCTTTTATAAGACAAATACATAGCTGGTTTTAAGTCAGGATAAAAAGATAGGACTGACTCAAATTCATGTATTTTTTGGTTATCGCTGACAATAGCTAGTCCCTCTTGATGCGCTAAAAATGTTTCTGCTTGATTTAATCGCATTTTTGCTCTTCTTTTATAAACGATTCCATCAAATTTTTTCTTGATTTCAATATATACTGGATCTTTTTCAGTTGGTACACCATAACTACGTACTCGAACTTTTTCTTTGTATAGTGGCTTACTCATTGAGTGGCGTATCAAGTGCCAATCTTGGGTATCATAGTAAATATTTGTGATCAAATGTTTTCCGTATTTATCCAACTCCATATGCGGCCTAAGCTCCTTCATCAATTGACCCCATTGATCATACGTAATTAAATATTTTGTTTCTTTGCGTTCAAAAACACTTTGATAATTTGTCATATCCATTACCTCCTTGCTCGATGGATATAATATAAAACTTGAACCTTAATTGAACCTTAAGTGTAAAATTTAGTAGTAGCTTTGTTCTTGAAATGCGTATTTAGTTAGTGAGACTAATTTGACTAGGAGGTTTGACTTTATGTTGCACACACGAGAAAAATCCGATTTATTAGTGATAATGGAGACTTTAGCAATAAGAGGGACCCTATCCAATAAACAACAGCAATACCTGCAACACTTACAGAAAGGCTTTGCGGGTGAGCAGTCATTCGACCAAATGACTACTCAATTAAATGACAACTTTTTTATTTTAAATGATTTATTTTTACAGCCTCATTTATCAAATGCATTTCAAATTGATTCAATGATTCTAACTGGAAAGACGCTTTATTTGTATGAAATAAAAAATTACAGTGGAGAGTATTATTACGGAGAAGAAATGCTAGTGAAGATACCAGATTTCAAAGTGAGCAATCCTTTGATTCAAGTACAAAATACTAAAAACAAACTCACCATCTTTTTGAAGGAGCTCCGGTATGATATCGAAATCAAAGCCTATGCTGCCTATGTTCACCCAGAGTTCACTTTATTTAATGCACCAAAACACGAAGGTATGCTATTGCCCTCACAGCTGAAAAATCATTTTATTAAGATCGAAAAAGAAAGTAAACCATTGACCGCAATCCAAAAAAAATTTGCTGCTGATTTAATTGATTATCAGACTGATCCTATGCCATTTGCCAACGATATTCCAAATTATTCCTTTGCTAGTTTACGCAAAGGGATCGGCTGTGAAGAATGTAGTTCATTAGATTTAGAATTGTATCGAACCTACTATCACTGCCGATCATGCGATTATGAGAACCCTATCAACTCTGCACTTTTATCATGCATCAAAGAATATCAACGACTTTTTCCGAATGATAAGCTGACTGCTGCAATACTCTATATTTGGTGTGCTGAAATGGTATCGAAAAAAAGGATCCAAAGAATGCTTAAATTACTTGTTTAACAACTAAAGGACAAACAACGGGCTTTTCTACCGTTGCTTGTCCTCTTTTCATGCTTTTGGGACAAGCAGCTCGATTTTCCACTCTTGCTTGTCCTCTTTTCACGCTTTTGGGACAAGCAGCTCGATTTCCCATCCTCGCTTGTCCTCTTTTCACGCTTTTGGGACAAGCAGCTCGATTTCCCATCCTCGCTTGTCCTCTTTTCACGCTTTTGGGACAAGCAGCATGCTTTTTCACCCTTGCTTATCCTCTCTCAACATTTTTCGGCAGTTAGTTGCCTCGTTTGTACACAAAAAAGGACAAGTCCATTGCTTTATACAAGCGACTTGTCCTAATAGGAAAACTATTAAAAAGTTTTTTATTTTGTTGGCAATTCAACTTCAAATACGATTGTTTCATTGTCTAATGGTTTTGCTTTGATATGTCCATGATAGCTTTCTACTATAGCAGCGGCTAATGATAAGCCGATACCATAGCCCCCAGAACTATGTTTTCTTGCTTGATCTTCCCGATAAAAGCGGTCAAACAAGCGATCAAAATTTCCAGGTATTTCATTAACTGAATTGGAAATGCTCAGTCTAACTTTATGTCCTTGAGGACTGCCTGAGCGAACTTGGATACTTCCCGGTTCTCGCACATATTTATTAGCATTATCCATTAACAATGAGCATAACTTGTTGATTGAACCACTTTCTGCTTGAATAATTACATTTGGCTGGATATCTAAGGAAACAGCGACCTCTTTTTGTTTACCAATCAAAACATATGGCTCACAAATCTCGTATAAAATTTGCGAAAAATTGATTGATTCAATGTTAGGCCGATAAGCTTCTTCATCCATTTGTGTAAGCTGGAGCATACTTTCCATTAAACTATCTAAACGGCGAATCTGTTTTCCAGTACTTTTGGTCCATTCATTATCGCCACTAAGCATCTGTTGAACATCGTTGTTAGCTGAAATAATAGCCAAAGGCGTTTTTATTTCGTGACCCATATCGGTAATAAACTGCTTTTGCCGATCAATACTTTCTTGAACCGGCTTAACAATTTTTTTAGAGAAATAAAAAACCAGTATAAAAATAAAAACTAAACTAATCAATCCGATAACAATTGAATTTTGTAAAAAGGTTCTCATGGTTTGTAATTCTCGTTGATCATCGACAAATAATGCTAAGAATGTACCATCCTCTTGCTTTACAACTTTGTAGCGCAAATCATCTATATAGCCTTTTGTTTCGCCAGAAGATAAGATATCTCTAGCATAAATTTGTCCAGTTTCAGAATCTATTGACCGTATTCGTGTTGTATCTATTTGAGTAATTTCTCGATCTGCATTAGCAATTACTGTGAAATAGCGCGTCTCAAAAGGAGTCTCTGCCGATACCGCTTGATTTGGAGGAAAGCTATCTGGTTCGTTTTCTGATCCTTGTCCTAAAAATTCTTCATCTGGAAAACTTCCATCGTTCTCAGCTAAAACGGTTAATATTTCATCCGCCCGCTCAACAGCATGAAAGTAATTTGTAATATTTAAGGTTACTAAAACCACAAACATGACGAGAAAAACGATGGCCATTGTAACTAGTATAAATTTCCTTCTCAGTTTCTCAATCATCGAATGACCTCCAATGAATAACCCACACCTCGTGTAGCAACGATCCTAACGTGAACTTCTAGTGTTGCTAATTTTTTTCGCAAATTACTTAAATGGACCCAGATGCTATTCATTTCAATGTTTGCATCCCATCCCCAAATGCGTTCGATCAGTTGTTCCGCTGAAAATAATTGTTTCGGGTTCTCCATCAATAATTGTAATATTTGAAATTCTTTATTCGATAATTTCATTTCTTGCTTACCATTGCTGATATGAATAGAATCACTGTTTAATTCCAAATCTTCAAATGTTACTATTTTGGCTTGCAATACTGTCTTTCGACGTGTCATAGCCCGTATACGTGCCAGTAATTCACCCATAGCAAATGGCTTGGTTAAATAATCATCTGCTCCTAGATCCAGTCCACCGATTCGATCATCAATAGCTGACTTTGCTGTCAAAAGTAAAATAGGTATTTGTTTGCTTTCCTTTCGCAATTTTTCTAAAACTTCTAATCCAGAAAGTTTTGGCATCATAATATCAAGGATCAATCCATCATAATCTACTAACGATGCGTACTCATAAGCCTCTTTACCATCATGGACAATGTCCACCAAATAGCCTTCGTTTTCTAAAATTACTTGAATAGCACGTGCCAACTCCTGTTCATCCTCTGCAATCAATAGCCTCATGTCTTGAACCTCCTCAAAAACGTCTTTTGATTAGCATATGCTACTCGAATAAGATATACAAGAAAATTTATGACTATCTTATTCGAGAAAGTTCAACTATTCATCTCCCTAGTGAATTCGTGAAAGTTGTCCGTTTTTGCGATATAATTAAGATAGAATTAAACCAATGGTTAAGGAGGATTTTTATGAATACGACAAACCTTGATAAACAGAACAGCCATCTTGATTTAAACGATCCAGATGTACAAATGGTTTTTTTCCTATATGAAAATCACGCTGAAGTTCCTTATATCTCTCCCAAGCGTAACTTGAAAAAGTGGCTGGATCTGGTAAATATTGGTTCAGAAAACCTCGTTTCTAAACAAAAAATGGTTCGATTTGAGGAAGATATTCTTCCAGGTCACCTCATTTTGTTATGGCGTATCAATTTTGGTACATTCACAACAATCAGTGGATATCCAAAATATTTTGAATACGACTACGGTATCAATGCAGAACAAGCCTTAGATGAAATTCAGCAAAAAGGATATGCAAAAGAACTCTCAGCAATCGATTCATTACCTTATCTGAATGCCGCACAATTAAAAGCCATCTTAAAACAATTTGGAATAACCGGATACTCTAAATTAAAAAAATCCGAACTCATGGAACTCGCTAAAGAACAATTAACAGAAGAGCAACTTGCTCCAAATTTCACCATCCGAGGTTATCAGATTACACCAACTGGCGAAGAATTACTGGAAAAATATCCTGAAGCAGTTGATCGTCATCCTAAAAAGAAATATTGATTGAACCTTTTTGTTAAAAAATAGTTATTTTGCAAATGATTATTAGCGTTTCACTAAAACTAAGCAGAAGTTACGCTACAACAAGCACGATAATCTGGTCGTCGATTCTGCTTTTTGAAGCACTTTCTAGTCTAGTCATTCAGAATAAAGGAAAGGACTGGGAACATTTCTCCCAGTCCTTTCCTTTATATCATTTCGCATCTACTTCTAATTTCACTTCTTCAACAGTTTGTTCTACTTCCGCTCGGGACATTTTTTTCTGACCCTTTTTCATCGCTGCTAAACTTTTGTGTGCAAAAGCTAGCGGCAACCGGCAAAATAGAATGGTACTTCTTTCATCAAGTGTTTCGATATAAGCATTCGCTTCGGCTAAATTTTCATCCGCATATGCAAAAAGTTGCTCTCTTGTCCATCCATCTGGAGTAAAGCTGACACCGCGTTCTTCACTATCTTCCTTTTGGTTACGCAAAATATTAACAGCTTGAAGTCCTCGACCAAACCCTATCGCAAGTTCTTCATTTAATTCTTGACCATAAGACCAGTTCCATAGTTTAGAAAGATACACTCCTACACATCCTGCAACATAATAAGTGTAGTCGTCTAAATCTTCTTTTGTGTGTATTTGCCAATTTTTATTTGCCCATTTTGCCATTCCAAATGCCATTTCACTAGCTGTTTCCATCATCAATGAGCAAGAACCCTCTGGACAAGCTTGGATCCACTCATATAAACGGATTGATACTTCAGGCAATTGCTCTTTTACAGGAGCGATAATTTCCAAATACTCCTCTTGTGTGAACGGCCGTTTAAAAAGTTCACTAAGCTGCATTAAAAGATCAAATTTGGTCTCATTTGAGATGTTTTCATGGTCTTCAATTTCATCTATTGCTCGCAAAACCAAATAAGCAGACGAAACTGAGTACTTTAAGTCAGCCTTCAAAAAAGTAATGGGTATATAAAATGTTCGACTAGTCTCTTTTAAAACGCGCATTGCATCTTTAGGATATTTCTCTTTTTTCATCACGCGCCTCCTTTTAAAATGTGTTACCCCTATTGTACAGACTATCCGAAAAGAATTCATAATTCTAAGGAATGAATTAAAATAGCCTTTAGCAAGATAAAGATTCAACCATATTTCTGAATACTACCCTAATAAAAATAGTAGTTCAACCTAATTTCGGTTAAACTACTATTTTTAGTTTGTTTGATCATTATTTTCGACTAACTGAAATTAGTGACTAACTTATCAGAAATTGGTTCTTTTACTACGTGGTATTTTATAGCTGCTTGAGCAGCGGCTAAACGTGCAATCGGTACACGATATGGTGAGCAAGAAATATAGCTAAATCCCAACTTTTGGAAAAATTCAATTGATGCCGGATCTCCACCATGTTCGCCGCAAATTCCGACCTTTAAATTCGGTTTGATTCGGCGACCTTTTTCAATAGCTATTTTTACTAACTGACCGATACCTTCTTGATCAATAGTATCAAAAGGCCCATTTTCAAGAATACCTTTATCCATATATTCAGAAATGAATTTTCCTGAGTCATCTCTTGAAAAGCCAAATCCCATTTGAGTTAAGTCATTTGTTCCAAAACTGAAAAAGTCTGCTTCCTCAGCAATTTTGTCAGCAGTCAAAGCGGCTCTAGGGACTTCAATCATTGTTCCAACATGATAACTTAATGTTTCTCCCTTTTCAGTAAAGACTTTTTTGATTTCATCTTCAATTTCGGCTTTGATATAAGTCAATTCCTTTACATCACTGATCAAAGGAATCATGATCTCTGGCTGGATCTCACAATTTCTATCAGCCTTAAATTCTAAAGCTGCTTCCATGATCGCTCTAACTTGCATCCTGCTGATTTCAGGATACGTTACCCCTAACCGGACACCGCGATGTCCCAACATAGGGTTCACTTCATGAAGATCTTCGATACGCTCTTTCAACGCTGCTAAACTAAAGGACATCGTCGCAGCTAATCGGCTTATATCCTCTTCTTTTACAGGCATGAATTCATGTAAAGGCGGGTCCAGTAAGCGGATCGTTACAGGCAGTTCACCCATGACTTGATAGATTTGATAGAAGTCGTTTTTTTGTATAGGCAATATTTCATTTAACGCTCTCATTCGCTCCTCAACCGAGTCAGCTATGATCATTCTTCTTACTGAAGAAATGCGATCTTCTTTGAAAAACATATGCTCAGTTCTAACTAGCCCAATTCCTTCTGCACCAAATTCTAAGGCTTGCTTCGCATCTTCTGGTGTATCTGCGTTGGTCCGAACTGCCATTGCTTTTACTTCATCGACCCATTCCATTAATTGATCATATTTGCCGCCTAAAGTTGCTTTACTCTTTTCAATTTCACCTAGGTAAACCATTCCACTTGCCCCGTCCAGTGAAATCAAATCTCCTTCATACAATATACCGCCATTGTATTTCACTGTTTTTTCTACTTCATTAACCTTTAGCTCTGAGCATCCTGCAACACAACATTTCCCCATTCCGCGAGCAACCACTGCAGCATGTGACGTCATTCCCCCTCTAGCGGTCAAGATACCTTCTGCTTTTACCATTCCAGATATATCTTCAGGCGACGTTTCTTGTCTCACTAAAATCGATTTTATTCCTTTTTCAAAGGCTATTTCTACTGATTCCGGAGTGAAGCAAATGATACCTGAAGCCGCACCAGGCGAAGCAGCAAGTCCTTTTGCCAATATAGTTGCTTGATCAACCGCTTTTTCATCAAAATTAGGGTGCAGCAATTGTTCTAATTGTTGCGGTTTGATTCTTAATAGCGCTTCTTCTTTGGTGATTTTTCCTTCATTGTACAAATCAACCGCAATATTGATAGCAGCCTGTGCCGTTCTTTTTCCACTTCGCGTCTGCAATAAAAATAGTTTGTCCTTTTCAATGGTGAACTCGATATCTTGCATATCTTTATAATGATCTTCAAGAGTATTTGCTGCTGTTTCCAGCAAATTATAAATTTCAGGCATCAGATCATTTAATACTGCAATATCATTTGGTGTACGTATACCAGCAACGACATCTTCTCCTTGAGCATTCAATAAAAATTCGCCGAAGAGTTTGTTGTTCCCATTCACAGGATTTCTAGTAAACGTTACGCCTGTCCCAGAAGTTTCTCCCTTATTTCCAAAGACCATTGCTTGAATATTAACAGCAGTACCTATTAAGGTAGATATCTCATGCATATTCCTATAAAATATCGCTCTTGGATTGTTCCATGATGTAAATACTGCTTTGATAGCCAGTTCTAATTGCACCATAGGATCTTGTGGAAAGTCTTCTTTTACCTCTTCTAAATAAACTTTTTTATACGCTTCTACTACTGACTTTAAGTCATCTCCGCTAAGTTCTTTATCTAACTCAACGCCTTTTTCGGCTTTTTTATTTTCCAATATCGACTCAAAGCGTGTTTTGGGAATTTCCATGACCACATCCGAAAACATCTGGATGAAACGACGGTAACTATCATATGCAAAACGCTTATCAGCTGTATTCTTGGCCAACCCAATAACTGAATGGTCATTTAAACCCAGATTTAAAATAGTATCCATCATACCTGGCATCGATTGAGCTGCCCCAGATCGAACCGATACAAGCAGCGGATTTTCTAAATCTGAGAATTTTTTTCCTGTAGCTTGTTCAAGTGCTTTTAAATGGATGTTTATTTCTTCTTCTAAACTAGACCAAATCTTTTTATTTTCATCAAAAAAGCGGTTACAAGATTCGGTAGTTAAAGTGAATCCCGGCGGAACAGGAAGCAGAAGATTTGTCATTTCAGCTAAGTTAGCTCCTTTACCACCAAGTAATTCCTTCATTTCTTTTTTACCTTCATTAAAATCATAAACGTATTTTTCAGTCATTAGTTCAGCCTCTTTCTTTATTAGGATACATGCATTTTAACTATTTAATATCTTTTCTATTTTCAATCAACATTAAATACCTTTTTATCAATTTTTTTCATATATTCAATAATTAAATTTGCTGTTTCTTCGATGGCATTATTCGAAACATCTATGACTAAACACCCAATTTTTTTCATGATTCTATCCGCATGGTCCAATTCTTCTAAGATACGATTCGTATCTGCATAACTGGCATTTTGCGGCAGCCCTAAGGTTTTCAACCGTTCTCTCCTGATACTGTTTAATTTTTCTGGTGAATTGGTTAAACCAATGATTTTAGTCGATGAAATTTGGTAAATCTCTTTCGGCGGATCTGATTCTGGGAAAAGCGGGATATTTAAAACACGAATATTTTTGTTTGCTAGATAAATAGACAAGGGGGTCTTTGATGTTCTGGATACCCCGAGAAGAACTAAGTCTGCTTTTAATATTCCTCTTGGATCTTTCCCATCGTCATATCGGACGGAAAATTCGATTGCTTCAATTCTGCTGAAGTACTTTTTATCCATCTTACGGATAATTCCTGGTTCTCCCATTGGCTCTAAGGACGTGATTTTTTGGATGGCTGACATGCCATCGCCTAATATATCAACGAGAAGAAGCTTATTATTCTCAGAAAATGCTGTTAAATATTGTTTCAGCTCTTTTTGGACTAATGTATAAAAAACAACAGCTTTTTCATCTTCACTAATATTGACAAGTATGGCTTCTAACATTTGTTTAGTTAATACATGCGTAAATTTTTTGATTTCCCCTACTTCGATTGAATATTGGGATAAGATAGAATGGATCACTTGTTCACCCGTTTCCCCTATCGAGTCAGAAATAAGATAAATTGTTAAAGGTTTCATATGTTCCTCCTAAATTTCATTTTCGATAACATTTAAGAATAGACGGCTGATCAATGTTTTTGAAAATTTACCAGTTACTTTTAATCCTTCTGGCCCTTTTCCATCACTGTTGTCTATTACTGGCAAACTATCGACTTCATGAGCTAAAAGTTTCTTTGTCGCGTATTCAACTGAGTCATCACTAAGTACATAGACAACATTAGGTACTCTGGTCATTGCCATACTGACGGGCATTTCTTCAATATTCATTTTTCCCATGACAGCTTTTAGTAAATCTTTCCTAGAAACCAATCCGATAAGGCTATGATTTTCTGTAACATAAACCGATCCTACATCTTCTAAAAACATTTTGATTATCGTATCTTGAATAGATGTGTTAGAGCTTACAATTACGGGAACACTCATAACGTCTTCTACTTTTTTTTCTTTAATAGCTTTTATGATAAAAGGGTCTACTCTATGTGCATTATAGAAGTAACCTACTTTAGGTTTTGCGATCAACAATTCACTCAATGTTAACAATGATAAATCAGGCCTTAATGTTGCACGGGAGAAACCTAATGTCGAAGCTATCTTTTCGCCTGTAATGGGTTCGTTATTTTTTACAATTTCGATGATCTTTGTTTGTCTTTCATTTAATTCCATTGCTTGACCCCTTCCAAATAAGATACAACTTATTCATATAGTATGTCACATTAAAAACAAAGTCAACAAATAAGCAAACACTTTTAAATAAAAAACTAATATTATGTTTTTCAAAAAATCTATTTGTACTTTCTACTTATAAAAATATACATAAAAAGACACACTGCATGAATAGGAGGCTGCTGAAAAAGTAGTTTTATCTAGCGGAGACTAACTTAATAGTAAACAAGAAAGCGGAAAAATGGGAGTGCCCATTTTTCCGCTTTCTTAGTTTAATCCATTTTAGTCCTCTTTGAGGTTTATTATTCTTTTTTTTTTTT
>NZ_JAGGRF010000057.1:0-1190 GCF_018612935.1 Carnobacterium sp. ISL-102
GCCGGACCAACCAGCGCCACGCTATGTTCACGCGCTTTGGTCAGCAGAATGGCCAGATCGATATCAATGGTCGCCGGTTCAAAAATGCCGGCCAGAATATCGTTACGCTGCCATTCGCCAAACTGCAGCTCACGTTTCGCCGGATAACGCCACGGAATAATGTCATCATGCACCACGATGGTCACTTCCACCGCACGCAGAATTTCGCTTTCACCCGGGCTCGCGCTGGTTTCCAGCAGATCGTTAATCAGCGCACGACGGGTGGTTTCATCCAGACGCACGGTCACGGTCACCAGCAGATCAATATCGCTATGCGGTTTCAGGCCGCCATCCACCGCGCTGCCATACAGATGCACGGCCAGCAGGGTCGGTTCCAGATGACGTTCAATCACGCCCACCACTTCAGACAGCTGGGTGCTCACTTCCGCAATCACCGCTTCACGCATAATGTTCAGTTTGGTTTTCGGACGGCTGCCCTGCTGGGTCACATCGTTGCTGCTCCACAGCATCAGGCAACGGCCCACCGCATAACGCGCCTGCTGTTTGCTCGCACGCGGCATGCTCTGCACGCCAAAAAAGCAATCATAGCACGCCATAAACACCGCCACCGCACCATTACCGCCGCTACGTTCGGTCAGGGTACGGCTCCAATTACGGCTACGCATACTCTTCCTTTTTCAATATTATTGAAGCATTTATCAGGGTTATTGTCTCATGAGCGGATACATATTTGAATGTATTTAGAAAAATAAACAAATAGGGGTTCCGCGCACATTTCCCCGAAAAGTGCCACCTAAATTGTAAGCGTTAATATTTTGTTAAAATTCGCGTTAAATTTTTGTTAAATCAGCTCATTTTTTAACCAATAGGCCGAAATCGGCAAAATCCCTTATAAATCAAAAGAATAGACCGAGATAGGGTTGAGTGGCCGCTACAGGGCGCTCCCATTCGCCATTCAGGCTGCGCAACTGTTGGGAAGGGCGTTTCGGTGCGGGCCTCTTCGCTATTACGCCAGCTGGCGAAAGGGGGATGTGCTGCAAGGCGATTAAGTTGGGTAACGCCAGGGTTTTCCCAGTCACGACGTTGTAAAACGACGGCCAGTGAGCGCGACGTAATACGACTCACTATAGGGCGAATTGAGTGAAGGCCGTCAAGGCCTAGGCGCGCCGGATCCCCCGGGCCATACTAGT
>NZ_JAGGRF010000001.1:0-79400 GCF_018612935.1 Carnobacterium sp. ISL-102
AGCATACATTTATGATAGAACTCCTTCTTTCTTTTTGCTAGTAAAAAATAAAATCATCTCGAGAACTATTTTACACATACGCCTTTGTTTGTAGTATGAAATAAGTACAACTTTTTTATTGGATGAAAAATTCTTCGTCAACAACGATTTCAATAGTAGAGTGAGTCACATTTGCATCTTTGATTAAGTAGCGAATATCTTCTTTAACTTGTTCTTGTTTTTGGGTATCCTCTGAGTCGAGATAGACTGTAACTACCAGAGCATTTTCTTCTCCATCGATCGACCACATGTGCAAATGTGAAACGGCATGAACATCTGGAATGAACTTTATTTTGTCTTCTAATGCTTTCATATCAACTCCTGTTGGCACAACTTCAAGAAAAACTGCTGCACTTTCTAAAAAATTTGGAATGGCTTTCGATAAAATATAACTCGCTATCACTAGTGATAAGATTGGGTCTAAAATAAACCAATTGGTATACTCTAACGCGATGCTGACAATTAAAACACCTACCCAACCTAAAACATCTTCTAACATATGCAAGTTGAGTACTTTTTCATTTTTCGATGTACCCTTGCTGATCAACCATGCGGCATAACCATTGATTCCAATTGCTACTATTGAAAGCCAAAACATCCCTCTTGAATTGACAGGCTGAGGATCAAACAACAATGGAATACTATTCATGATAACTAAAATAGATCCCCCTATTAAGATGATCGAGGTGATCAATGCACCCAGAAGTGAAAAACGCCTATGTCCAAAACTGTAACGCTCATTTGCTTCTTTCGCAGAAAAATTTTGAAAAAATAAAGCTGATCCGATAGACAAAGAATCGCCTAAATCATGGACGGCATCAGATAAGATAGCTGCACTATTAAATAGGGCTCCCAAAATAAATTCAACTACTGAAAATGTTAGATTTAAAATAAAAACAAATTTTATATTTTTGACTGCTTTACTACTGCCGGTAACAGGATGATCATGAGAATGATGATGATGCTTTTTTGTGATTTCTCTTACTGAATGGTGTTGGGCCTGTTCCTTTTCAAAACCCGATTTCCGGTCGGTTGCATCATTTTCTAAAATTTGTATTTTATCAGATAATAAAATCTTTTTGACAGCTTTGAGATCGATTTCTTCTGGAAGATATATCTGACTAGTAGCATAATTTAAACGGATAGTATCACCATTTTTTAGTTGGTGCAATTTAGCTTCCATAATTTTAGTACAATTAGCACAATGTAATCCCTGAACAGTATAATTGTTCATTTTGATTCCTCCTCATCATAAAACCTATTGATTTTCTTCCTGCGAGTGCAAAATTACTTGTTTTAGAATACTGTGAACATGATCATCTGTTTGACTGTAGAGCATCATTTTTCCTACTCTTCTAGACTTTACTAAACGAGCAGCTTTCAAAATCTTTAACTGATGAGAGATCGCAGATTGCTCAATGGATAGAATCGAAGCCAATGTTCCCACGTTTATTTCTTTACTTTCTAGTAGATACAGGATTGAGAGTCGCGTAGGATCACTTAATACTTTAAAAATTTTGCTAACCGTTGCAAGAGTCTCGTCATCTAGCAATACATCTTTATCGTTATTTAACATGTACTGTATTCTCCTTTCATATCCATTTTTATTCATATGAACATTTTATCATATGTTGAACAATAAAAAAAGTCGGAATCTTTTCTTCCGACGGTTTAACTTTTTTAAAGGGTCACTCATTTTCATCCGTTTCACTTATGATCGTCTCATCTTATTTGTTTTTCTTGGTAGATTCTATTGTAATAATGATCTCATCTTTTTGTTCTTCTAAATACACTTTATTGTTAATAAATTCAGCAACTTTAAGGACGACTTTTTGACTGTAAAAATCAACGGCAAATGCAATAAGTTTATCCGCCTCTAAATGATATTTATTCATATGATGAGTCAGTGTATAGTTATATTGAATATTGTCTCCTTTGATCAAATCATTTTTTATTAGGTCCAATATTTGCAAATAATTATAATTTTCATTCGTTACAGTTGTCGGAGGATTGACCAACTTAAAGTTCATATCAGCCGATTCAACATTCCCATTCCGCTTTTCATTTGTTGCTATGACGATCTCGCTTGGATTATTTCCAATCAATCCTAGCTTATGTAAATAAGCTTCACCTGTTAAATAGCCATAGACATTCCCTATTTTGTCCTCTACATAAGTTCTCTCGATCAACTCGACACTATCAATACCTGATTCTTCTGTCTGATCTGTGTCGTCACGATAATAGACACCCGTTCCAAAACGCTTTAAACACTTGTCTTTTTTTACCATTCTCATTAAAATTACATTCACATTTTTTCTTATTTGTTGGTGATCTTTATCTTCGTCAGCATGCTCTTCTATGTATTGCATAATGTCAGAAATGAAGATTGGACTACCAACGTTTTGACTCAAAATATATAGTTGCACTAGTTTCTTTAAATTCATAAGGACCTCCATATTCATTCGTCTGATTTGAAAATCATAATCGCTATAAAAATCCTAAATAAAGAACGCTTTTTTTATTTTACATAAATAAATTGCATTCTGCAAGAAAAAGTAGCTTTTATTCATTTGAAAATGTAAGCAGAATGTCATTTAAACTAGGATGTTCCTCACCTAAGAGTGCTATTAAGGACTGCTTTTTTATGATTGTTTTAAGATCATTGCACTGACTTCGGATGAAAAGTGCATATCGTCTTAGTGTTGATGGGTCAATTTGGTTAAGGAATAGTTCGGTTTCTTTAAAATTAAACAGATTTTGTCCAGTGTTTTTATCAAGCACCATCTCTTCTGCAAATAGCTGTTGACAAAAACTTAATGCGGTCCCTTTTTTTGCTTGACTCAAAAAACACGTTCGTTTAGTCATTACACTGATATTTGACTGGTTCTTAAAATATAAACGGATAGTATTTGATCGCTCGACCACTTCATATCGACTGACATGATGCAACGCAAACCAGCTGCTGGTCCCCTTCAGTGAACTTTTTTCAGGTATAAAGACTAATTCGCCTAATACGTAAGGGATTTTATAATGAAAGCCCATCGATTGGCTGATCAATCGTATTTTTTCATACGGAACACCTTTATGATCAATAAAACGTTGCATTAGATCCTTTGACGTTTCTTTGGTCTTAAGTGGGTATAGATCGGACTGAAAAACGATCGTATTGAACGGTGTTGATGAATGCTGACTAATATCCATCACATAAAATGTATGGTAATTGAGCAGAATTTGATTTTGCTCGATACTCCTTTTCAGCCATTCCTCTATCGTATTCGTTGTTGTGCTCATTTTTTCTGATATGTTTGTCATAATAGTATCAACTAATTCTTCTTCATCAAAATAATTTTCTTGTAAACGATTCTCTCTTTGATGCTGCAATTCTTCTAAGAAATTACAAATTATATCCTCTACTTCACGGTTCCAAGTCATTTTATTGAAAAAACAGTTATCTTGAATAAAGGAATCTTTCAAGCATGCATCCTCACTTCCATCACCCTTTTTTATATGTATAACAATTGTAATCGTTATCAAACTAAAAAGCACTATCATTTGGTTGAATTCAAAAAAAATTTATCGATTTTGTGTTATTTTCTTCACTTTTCCAATACTAGGTAACACTCTTTGCTTTCTAGACGTTATTAAAAGTGTAAGACGTCATGACAAAAAACTTACACAGCAACTTATTTTACAAGGAGGAATTAATTATGCAAAAAGAATGGACAAAAGGGTCAATCGAAGTACATTTTGAAGATGCTGCAAATGAAAAAATACTATCACGCGGCTATTCTAATACGATCAACAATGTCACTCCTGAACAAGTTGAAGGCTTTACAGCTGCTTTAGAATCTTTAACTAGTTTCCCTTATTTAGAAACAGTCATGGTGGAAGAATATACCTATACTCGTTAAGCACTAAAAGCACGTTATCTTTACTCAGTTTGACCATTAAAGGAGGAAAATAGTATGGCAAAATCACTAGAATTAAGATTTGGAACAAGTTTAGGAAAAACAAAAACGATGAGCGTGAAGGATCCGATCCTTAACTTAACAACAGAAAAAGCTCAGCAAGCAATGAATTCCATCATCTCATTAAATATGTTTCAAATCGAGGGTGCTAATCCCTACGCTACTGTGGTAGGCGCACGCTACGTTGAGCGAGTCGTAGATGATATCTTCGAAGCAGAATAGAATGTGACAAAAGTTAGGTAGACTAATTATTCGAATATACAAATGGGATGAGACAAAAGTCTTATCCCATTTTATTTTTCAAAGGAGGAATACAAATGAAATATCCGATTGAACAGCAACTATTGCCGATCACTCAAAAAAATTTGATCAGTGCTAGTCTGATCATCGCTCATGAATCTGGCAACGCCAAAAATAGTGGTCCGCTTTCTTTAGAAAACGAGGTAGCTTATATGAAACGACAAGCTCAAGCAAATGGCGCCTTCACAAGTCATTGGGTCGGTGGCGGCGGAAGGATCATCCAAATTGCTCAGTCAGGAAAAATGCAATATGGTGCAGGGGAAAATGCAAACCCACATGCATATGCCCAAGTAGAGTTAGCTCGGACATCAAACTTGGATTGGTTCCAAAAAGATTATCAGGCTTATGTTTGGCTTTTACAAAAACTGGCAGCTGAAGCGGGTATCCCTAACACGTTAAATTCTGGTACTACTCTCGCTTCTAAAGGTATCAAAACCCACCATTGGATTTCTAGTAATTTAGGAGGCACTAACCACACAGATCCTGATGCTTACCTTTCGCAGCAGAATATTTCACTTGAACAATTTTCTAAAGATTTAGGTTTTACCGATCAAACTACCCTTATACCTATTCCCAACTCTTCTGAGCCGCATCATTTATACCACAGTGTTTTAAAAGGCGATTCTTTATGGGGTATCGCCAAAAAGTATCATACTACCCTTACTTGGCTAAAAATGATCAACAACTTGTCCTCTGAAACGATACTGATTGGCCAAAGACTGATCATTTCGATAGAACAACCAAAAGCAGCTGCAACCTCTCAAATCGAACTGATCAAACTAGTTCAAAAAAAACTTGGCATCAAGCAAGATGGACTCTTTGGAACAGTAACAAAACAAGTCTTAATAAAACTAGTCCAAAAAGAAGTTGGTTCTAAAATAGATGGCTTTTGGGGACCTAAAACGGCTTCTAAAATGAGGATCCTAAAAAGTGGATCGACCGGATGGGATGTCTATGCCGTCCAAGTCTTTTTATTAAGTAAAAAAAACTACTTGATGTATAACCCAGATAATTTTTTTGGACCTAAAACAGTTCAAGCAGTCAAAAAATTCCAGACCACTTATGACCTTCTACCTGACGGCATTGTCGGTCCAAAAACATATCAAAAATTATTTTCCTGAATATCTTAGCCATATGGTTTAGAAAATTCACAGAACTGACACCTTAAAATATGGTATACTAGCATTCGAAAAGAAACCAGAAAAGGACATCGGTCTTTGATAGGAGTGTGACCGTTATATGGAAGGGGAAAATAAAGCTGTGATTGTTTTAGCTGGTATGATTGGTGCTGGAAAAAGTACCTATACAAAATTTATTTCAGACGCATTAGGAAGTGAACCTTTCTATGAAAGTGTCGATGATAATCGGATTTTAGAAAATTTTTATGAAAATCCTGAACGATGGGCTTTTTCCTTACAGATTTATTTTTTAAATACTCGTTTCAGAAGCATAAAGGCAGCTTTTAAACACGAAAATAACGTATTGGATCGTTCTATTTATGAAGATGCTTTATTCACTCGTATCAATTATGAAGAAGGAAACATGAGCGATGCTGAGATGGATACTTATTTAGACTTATTGGACAATATGATGGAAGAACTTGACAATATGCCTAAAAAATCTCCGGATCTTTTGATCTATTTACGCGGTTCTTTAGATACTGTTTTAAACAGGATCGAAAAACGTGGCCGTACTTTTGAACAAATTGATGGAAACAAAGGTTTATTAGACTATTATACTCATCTTCACGGTCAATATGACGGCTGGTTTAACGAGTATGATAAAAGTGAAACGCTCATTATTGATATCAATCAGTATGACTTAGAGAAATTAGAGGATGCTGAAAAAGTGATCAATATGGTTACCGAAAAATTAGCAGAAGTTCGAAATAAAGCGTCTATCAAATGAAAAACAGAGGTCGAGGATCTTTAGCTCGACCCCTGTTTTTTTGTAATTAGTTGGATAAAAGAAAAACATTCGCTTTATTATACAGTATCTTCTCCTCCAAATTTTTTTGTTACATTAAAGTAATTTCCATTTGTATTCGGTTACAAAAAATGCAACATTACGTTTAGTAACATGCTATTTATCAAGAGCATCGCTAACATTTCATTGTTGATTCAAATCAGTTGACATTGTCTTTAAAAACACTATTTCCCAACTGATATAGACCATTAGACCACTTCATACAAAATCGTTGACATTTCTTTTTCATTCCTTTATTATTAACCTGCTTGATAGATTAAAAATTTTTTTTGATGTCTATACCAATTTTAATTACACCAAAAAAATCAACCTAAGTATTCTTTACTCTTCCTGGATGATAAAATTTAAGAAGTTAACTTCACTATGTAACACTATAAAGAAAAAGAAAGTAGGAATTTAAAAATGTGCGGAATCGTAGGCTATATTGGAAGACAAGATGCAAAAGATATTTTATTACAAGGGCTTGATAAGTTAGAATACCGTGGATATGACTCTGCTGGTATTTATGTGATGGATGATCAAAATGAAGGACACTTATTTAAAGAGAAAGGACGTATTGCTGCTTTAAGAGAAAAAGTAGACCATAACGTTCCTGCAAAAACAGGTATTGGACATACTCGTTGGGCTACTCATGGCGTACCAAGTATCGAAAATGCTCACCCTCATCAATCAACTAGCGGTCGTTTTACAATCGTGCATAACGGAGTAATTGAAAACTACAAGGCTGTAAGAGATGCTTTTCTTACAGATACTATGTTACACAGTGATACAGACACTGAAATTATTGTTCAATTGATTGCATGGTATGCTGAAGAAGAAGGTTTAGATACAATCGATGCTTTCAGAAAAGCAATTGTTGCCTTGAAAGGTTCTTATGCACTAGCTTTAATTGATAATGAAAAACCTGATGTCATTTTTGCAGCGAAAAATAAGAGTCCTTTGTTATTAGGCACAGGAGACGGCTTTAATGTTATCTGTAGCGACGCTATGGCAATGATCCAAGAAACGAATCAATTTATCGAACTGATGGATGGCGAAATCGCTACTTTAACAGTAGACGATATCAAAATTGAAACATTAGCTGGCGATGTGATCATTCGTGCTCCATACACTGCATTACTAGATTTAAATGATTTAAGCAAAGGTACTTACCCTCATTACATGATAAAAGAAATTGATGAACAACCTGCCGTTATTCGTAAAATCGTTCAAAATTATCAACATGATAATGGCGAATTAGAGATCGATGCAGCTATTCTTGAAGAAATGACAGCTAGTGATCGTATTTATGTCGTGGCTTGTGGTACAAGCTACAATGCTGGTTGGGTCGGCAAACAGATTATTGAAAACTTAACGAATATTCCAACAGAAGTTCATATATCTAGCGAATTCGGCTACAATATGCCTTTATTAACTGAAAAACCATTCTTCATTTTCTTATCTCAAAGTGGAGAAACAGCTGACAGCCGTCAGGTGCTAGTAAAAATCAATGCTTTAGGCCACCCTTCTCTAACTTTAACAAATGCACCAGGATCAACTCTTTCTAGAGAAGCAAAATATACCTTGTTATTACATGCAGGTCCAGAAATTGCTGTTGCTTCAACAAAAGCTTATACAGCACAAATTGCCGTTCTTGCTATACTTGGAGAACTTGCAGGCCGCAAAAAAGGGTTTGCTCTGGATTTAGACATTGCACACGAATTAGGTATTGCAGCTACAGCAATTGAATCGATCATTGATGAAAAAGAGATTTTCGAACAATTATCTGTTACACATTTAAGCACTAGTCGTAACGCCTTTTACATCGGACGTAGTATTGATTACTATGTTGTGATGGAAGCTGCTCTTAAATTAAAAGAAGTTTCATATGTTCAAACTGAAGGCTTCGCAGCTGGAGAATTAAAACACGGAACGATCGCATTGATTGAAGAAGGTACTCCTGTTATTTCGATCATTACTGATCCAACAACAGCTGGCCATACTCGTGGAAATGCACAAGAAGTTATCTCTCGTGGCGCACACAGCATGATCATTTCTTTAGATGGTTTAGACCAACCTGGGGATGCATATGTATTGCCAAAAGTACACCCCCTATTGACTCCATTAGTGAGTGTAGTACCAACTCAATTGATTGCTTACTATACAAGTTTACACCGTGGAAATGACGTTGATAAACCAAGAAACCTAGCTAAGAGTGTAACAGTCGAATAAAACTTAATCTATTCAAAAGCCCTCAATCTTATGAAGAATTTCCTTCATAAGATTGAGGGCTTTTTTTAGTTATCATTTGAGCTACTCGAACTAAGGCCTGTTGTGCACTTATTCAAATGCAAATGGCAAATGCTAAATGAAATTTTTAGACTGTTGCTTCTATCCATACACAACCAATTGTTTGTGATGCTGGTATAATTGCTTTATATCTCCCGTGATTATCATAAGCTTTAAAAAACAGCTTCCCCTCCTCATTGTATCCATAAGCATAAACGACTAGCCAATGATTTTTATAAGGGCTGCCAAATAAAGTTGCTGTGCCGACTGCAACTGGGATAGGTTTCTTTCTGTTTAATAAAGCTACTACTTTTCGTTCAGGAACAAAGTGCATTTTCACTTTAAAATCCTGGTTTCCTTTTAATACCCAATTCAAACCATGCCAAACATCCCAAGGAAATGTACCTTTGTAAACAAAGGTATCATCAATGATCGTCTTTAATCCGGTGATCAATTTTTCTTTAGATAAATCGATGCCGTACTTTTGGTTAAAAGCATCATGTAGAATCACTGCACCTACATAAGTACCACATATTCCTGGTTTAACAGCATTGATCCAAGTTCTGTATTTTCTAAAACGAGCTGGTTTAAGCCCAATCCAACTTACTGGGTAAGCATTTTTCATTTGTTCAGACATGTTATCACCCTTTATATATCTGCCATCTTTTGCTTTACTATCATTTAAATACAAAAAAGCTTGTAAGTAAAGGGTTTCCTTTACTTATAAGCCATTAGCTTATTGCTTCATATGTGGATAGGTAACCCCAGGGCTAATTCAGCTGTATCCATTACTGATTCTGCAATTGATGGATGTGCGTGGATCGTTAATGAAATATCTTCGGCAATCATTTCTAACTCAATAGCTAATGCTAATTCAGCAATAACATCTCCAGCACTTACACCAACAACTTGTGCTCCAGCAATTTTACCTGTTTTTTCTTCGGTAATCATGCGAATAAATCCTTCATTTGCATTTAGAGATAGTGCACGACCATTACCTGCTAACGAAAACTTACTGACTTTGTAGTCTTTATTGCCTCTCACTTCGTCTGCTGCTAAGCCCACTTTTGCGATTTCAGGTTCAGTATAAGCAGCAATCGGCAACGTTTTATAATTCACCACTGCTTCTTTACCCGAAATAACTTCTGCCACGACTTTTGCATCATGACTTGCTTTATGCGCAAATGCTGGACCTGGAGTGATATCACCAATAGCATAAATGCCTTCTACATTAGTTCTCAATGAAGCATCCACATCAATTCTGCCGTTTTCTAATCGTTTGACACCAGCTGCTTCTAAATTTAATTTAATTGTATTAGGTACTCGACCTGCCGAAACTAAAACAAAGTCAGATTTAATTGTTTCTTCTTTACCGTCTTTTATATAAGTAATCATCACTATTTCATCTGTTTGCATCGATTTAATGATTTCAACACTTTCTATAACATCAACACCCTTGTCTGCATAATTTTTCTTAACTAATTTCACTATATCCTCGTCAAAAAAGTTGATGATACTAGCTTCTTTTTCAAGAATCGTTACTTTAGAACCAAAATTACTGAAGGCAAATGCTAATTGACTAGAAATATACCCGCCACCGATGATCACTAAATGTTTGGGAATTTCTTTTATACTTAATCCGCCAGTTGTATCTAAAACGCGTCCGACCATTGGAACCTCAGCAATTTCAAGTGGTGAACTTCCTGTAGCGATCACCACATTTTTGAACGCGATATCTTGAGAGCCTTCTTTCGTTTCAACAATCAAATGATTTCTATCTTTAAAAATAGCTGTTCCGTGAATAATTTCTACTTTATTTTTTTTCAGTAAAGCTTCAATACCACTTGTTAACCTATTTACTACTTTAGTCTCTTTCCATTTTTGCATTTTTATAATATCCAACGAAACCTTTGAAGCTGTGACACCAAATGTTTCAGAATGCTGTATATTGTAAAAGTGATGTCCAGCAGTGATCAATGCTTTAGAAGGTATGCAACCGACATTTAAACATACCCCACCGATAAATTCTTTTTCAATGATGGTTACTTTTCGTCCTAATTGTGCTGCTCTGATTGCCGCAACATAGCCTCCTGGACCAGCTCCAATTATAACGATTTCTTTTTGATTAGTTTCCAAAATAGTTCAACCCCTCTTTTATTTTCATCTATAAGTATAAGGCTTGAATAACTGGGTCTACTAGCATTATTATTGTATTTTGATATAAAAAAAATATAGTTACAGTTGATCAAATGGATCAGCCACTCTTCATTTTCCAAATATTAAAATAAAAAAATGTCATATTTCTAGCCAATAAACAAGACGTTTTAACTTTTTGGCTTCTCAGCTCATTTAATGAAAAATGATACAGCATTTGCCTCGCTCCATCAATTAACTGACGATTTTGATTGTCCTCATCTAAAAGATGCATCAATAATTGGATTGAATAATTGACATGTTGTTCTTTTATGATAGAGACATCAAAATTGTTTACATCCTTCGTTAACTCAATGACTTTCAACAGTCCTTTTGGCCCAGAAAGTTTTTCTTTTGTAAGCCCGTTAAAAAAAGATGCATGCCTATAGGCAATATAGTGATAATGTAAATTAGGATCGTAAATAATTTTTTCGCTTTTTAAAATACATTGGACTGACATCACTAGATCTCCAAATGTATCCAATGTTAAATCAAATTCAAGCATAGGTTCAGAACGGAATAAATCTATGGTATACAGTTTGTTACATAAAAAACTTTTGAGCTGAAATTGATCGATGATCTTATTTAAGGCCGTTTCTTTTGTCCAAATGACTGTTTCAGAAGATTCAATTATTTCTTTTTTATTTATATCCAACTCTTCTCCGTAATTAGCTATGACCATATCTGCTTTATTTCTAATGATTGTTAAGATTAATTTTTCAAACATGAGCCCATCCATCCGATCAACCGGATCAATAAAACTAATAAATTCTCCTTTAGCCATCCCTAGCCCAATATTTAAGGCTTCAGAAATATTTTCAACTTTTTTATGGAGTACTTTAAATCGAGAATCAACTCGCGCAAAGCGGTCACATATCGTACCACTCTTATCTGAGGATCCTTCATTGATTAAAATGATTTCGATATTCCGATAGGATTGGAATCTCAAGCTATTCAAACAGTGGCTTAATACATTTTCAACATTGTGAACAGGAACAATAATCGATAACATCAACTGTTCCTCCTTCCCAGACAGCATCATGGATCGTCAGTCTATTCCATATTTTTCCCTTTCTGATTTAACTATTCGTCTATCAATTATCGCTTTAAGCTGCTTTTTGATGAGCCTTAGCAAATGCAATCAATTGGTCTTTTAATGAAGCTTCCGTGCATCCTTCTACTGTTTTTAAAAATAACATTACTTCTTCCATAGAACGTTTTGCAGCTTTTCCTACAAATATTTTATCGTATACTTTTTCACCAGTATTTTCACTAGCAATCAGTAATTCTTCATACAGCTTTTCTCCTGGGCGAATGCCTGTTTCGACTACTGTGATCTCATCACTACTAAAGCCGCTTAATTTGATCACTTTTTTAGCTAAGTCAACGATTTTAACAGGTTTCCCCATATCTAATACAAAAATTTCTCCGCCTTTTGCTAAGGTTCCAGCTTGGATCACTAAACGACTTGCTTCTGGGATAGTCATGAAGTAGCGCGTCATCCTAAAGTCGGTTACCGTCACAGGACCTCCAGCTTTGATTTGCTCTTTAAAAAGTGGAACTACACTGCCACGACTGCCAAGCACATTTCCAAATCGAACAGCTGCAAAATTCGTTTTTCCTTCTCCTTCTTCATTTAAACTTGTCACGATCATTTCGGCGATCCGTTTTGTTGCACCCATAACATTAGGAGGATTAACGGCTTTGTCAGTAGAAATCATGATAAAGGTGCCCACTTTAGCCGCTTTAGCTGCTTCAGCTATATTTTTCGTGCCAAAAACATTGTTTCTCAAAGCTTCAAATGTATTCAATTCCATCATCGGGACATGCTTGTGAGCTGCTGCATGATAAACGATATCTGGTTTATAGATTTCCATAATATCAAACATTCTTCGTCTATTTTGGACATCCGCTATAACAGGAGTGATCTCGATTTTCCCAACAAATTTTTTATTCAACTCGCGATGGATCTGATAGATCGAATTTTCACCATGCCCTAATAAAATGATTTTTTTTGGTGAAAAATCAGCAATGATCCGACAAATTTCTGAGCCAATAGATCCGCCAGCCCCGCTGACTAAAATCGTCTTGCCAATTAGATCTTCAGAGATTTGTTTTGTATCTAACGTTACTTCATCCCTGCCCAACAAGTCGACGACATCGATTTCTCGGAAGCGGCTGACCGTAAGTTTTCCATTCATCACATCTTCGATCGATGGCATTAAATTCACTGGTAGATCGATTTCATTACAAATTTCCAATATTTCTTCGAGTTGTTTGGGTTTTAGAGAAGGAATAGCAACTGTTATTTGTTCGATATTCAATTTTTTTGTAAAAAGTGGGATATCGATAGTATTTCCTAGAATAGGAATGCCATAGAGCCTCATGCCATGCTTAGTTTTATTGTCATCAACGATACCCACCACTTTTATCTCTGTTGAATTTTTTTGAATATTTTTTATAAATAAATTCCCGCCATCTCCAGCACCAACGACTAATGTACGAATTCCCTTGACCAATTTTTTTTCTGGAGGGGTAGTTGTCTTATATTCATGGAAAATTCTAAAAACGATGTGCCCACTACTAACGAGTAACAAAGAAATAAGGTAGACTAACAAGATATATCTAAAACTCATTTGTTCTAACAGCAGTATAGATAGAGTCGTCGTTACTCCGAAAGATATGGTTATCGAAATAAAAATAATCAGCATGTCCTTGATGCTTGTGTAACGATAAAGGGTAGCACATATGCCTGAATAACTAGCTAAGATACTGTAACCTGCTATCCCAAAAACTATCATGAACACGTAAGAGAATACCGGGAGGGCAACATAAGGATTTAGAAAGAAATAAGCTATCACACCTGCTAAAAGGATCACTAAACTATCTAAGAGCATATAAAAACCTTTTTTGTTTAGAATTGTTCGAACCATTTCAATCACCTCAATTTTTTTAAATTCACAAAAAGTTGACTTGATTTTCACATTATCTTTAGTAGATACTATCTGATTCTTTGTCTTTAGCATAATACCCATATTTCAAACCTTTTATGCGTTCTTTACTGTTGAATATAGCACCTATGACGTTCGCATGTACTAAGTTTAATAGCTCTTTAGCTTTTAAGATATCACTTAAATCAGCAACTTCTTTGCGAATGACAAATACCGTTCCATCTGTTTTGTTTCCCATAACTTGTGCATCAGTCACGATATTAATGGGTGGTAAATCAAAGATAATCAGATCATACTCGGTTTTTACGGCTTCGATAAATTGCGTCATTCGTTGAGAAGACAACAATTCTGAAGGGTTTGGGGGTATGATCCCACTAGTCAGTAGCACTAAATTTTCTTGACTTGTTTTGTATACAAGATCATTTAATTGTCTATTCTTAGCAGTCAAAATACTAGTCAGACCTTGTTGATTGCGTACTTTAAATAATTTGTGTAGCGACGGATTACGCATATCTGCATCTACAAGTAGTACCTTGTCCCCTTGAGAAGCAAAGACAACTGCTAAATTAGCTGCAATTGTAGATTTCCCTTCTCCTTGTCTTGAAGAAGTGACCATTAAGGTTTTTAATTCTTTATCGATCATAGAAAACTGGATATTGGTCCTAAGTGTTCGAAATTCTTCTGAAATAAAAGAGGAAGGATCTTTTAACGTGATCAAACTTTTCCCTTCGTATTGGTTGTTATTTATTATTTTTTTAAACATAATTAATCTCCTCCCAAAACTTTTTTAGAGTGATTTGTCGCTACTGTAACGACCTGTTTTTTTTCTTCTTCAGCTACTTCTCTTAGTGTCATTTCGGTGATATTTCCTAAATGGATCCAACCTAGTTTTTCAGTAATAATTTTTTCATCATGTACTTTCTTATCTCTCGTTTCTAAAATAATAGATAAGATCAAACCTAGTAGAAAACCAACCAATACACCTACTACTTGATTTAACATTAGATTAGGTGAAACAGGAGCAGCGTTTGCCTTAGCTTTTGAAAGAATTGCGACATTTTCAACATTAATGATACCGTCTATATTTTCTTGGAATGTAGCTGCTACAAGATTGGCAATCTCAGCAGCACGATTTGGATTTGTGTCTGTCACTTTTATACCAAAAATTTGGGAATCTTCTTGGGTAATAATTTCAATTTTTTTTTGCAGCTCAACCCCAGTCAACGTGTTCCCTAACTCATTTATTACTTTATCAATAACCACCGGGTCTTCTATGATATCTCGGTACGTATTGATCATTTGAATATTGGTTTCAATTTCCCCTATTTCTATTGATTGCGTGTTTACATTTTTTCTACTAACTAAAAGCTGAGTTGTAGTAGCATATTGAGGAATAAGTACATAATTCGTCAATATCGTTGTAAGTGCAATTCCCACTACACTTACCAGTACAATTACCCACCAACGTTTCTTTATCATTTTATAAAGGTCTGCCATTCCAATCGTATTCATCATCTTATGTTCCTCCTCGTAAACTTTATTTTCTAAGTGCCTTAAGTATGCGACTCTAGTTTTTATCTGCCAAAATATTCCAACTTAATTTTTGACTTTGTATCTCTTAAAATGATAAATTTTTCCTTTTAACAGTACAAATAGATCTTTCAAATAAGGAACTTTTAGAGCTATTGAACAACCTCCATAAGTTACTCCTCCAATTGTAATTTGAATTAATGTCGTTATAAAATCATCGTCCATTCCGTTAGTAGTCAATTTAATGGTGACTGCCATTATTACCGCTGAAGCAACCATTTTTAAAATCAAAACTATATCAAATGTGAACTTAGTCTGTCTGTTTAAATAAATTAATCTAAAAACAGTAACAAATGTTTCTACTAATAAACTTGTTATGATCGATCCTATAACACCTAAGATTGGGATCAAAGAAAAATTCAATATAATACTGATTGCTGCACCACCAAAGGTAGAATAAGCATAAATTTTTGTATTCCCTCTTGGCAACAAGTATTGGTTACTAATGGCTATCCCTATCGGCATGATAATAATGACTGGTGCAATAATAGGAATATAAATTTTTAATATTTCGAAGTCACTACCAAAAAACCAAGGGACCATTGTTGCGGCTAGCGCACTTACACCAAAAGCTGCTGGTATAGAAATAAACATTTGAGCATGGATCAAGCTGTGGAGGGTTTTATTTATTTCATCAATTTTATTTTTTGAAAATAGATTACTCATTTTCGGGAGCATTACTAAATTAATAGTTGAAATCATCGTAATGATGATCGTACTCAGGTTAAGTGTGTTTGTATAGATCCCAACAGCTGTTGGGCTCTCCAAGATGCCTAAAATCGTTTTACTTAATGTAGTATAAAAAATCACGGCAATTTGAGGGAAGAAATACGCTACCATCGGAAGCAAATGCCTCGTCATTTGCTTAATAGGTACCAGCTGGATAGAAATTTTTTTATAAACAAAGCTCCACATCACTAATTGGGAAAGAAGATTCCCGAAGGATTGAAACAGCAAATATAAAGGTAAATCATCATAGTCGTTGATAAAAAACAAAATCCCAAAAAACACCATTGTTTGAACAGCTAAGTTGCTTAAACTCACTTTTTTAAAATCTTCTATCCCCATAAAAAACCAAGAAATATCAAACAAAACGGCTATAATGTGCAGCGATTGAATCAAATAATAGAGTAGGTCTCTTTGAAAAAAAACTAGCACAACAACTGAATAAAGGATAAATGAAACAATCGTTGTCGCTAATTTCAAGCTAACCAGTTCAGAAAAAGTTTGTTTCAACTTTTCCTTATCATCTCTAACCATTGCAATTTCACGATTTCCATACAATGTGATGCCTAAGCCGGATAGTAAGATAAAGTACTCAGCTATCGAATTAGTAAAAGAATAAATCCCAATTCCTTGTGCACCCAATGCTTTAGAGATAATTGGAATAGTAACGACAGGCATTAAAATCCTAATTCCTTGAAATAGTGACTGATAAAATAAATTTTTCGCAACACTTGATGTCATTTTTAGCACCTCGATCTTATCGACTCAGCTTTGCAGAATAAATACCTTATTCACTAAATTGAAGTGATTTATTCAGCCCATTAAAGTCTTGCTATCTTTTTAATAGCTCAAATACATGATAATAGTTATTGCTTAATTGATTTTTAGCTCTTATTACTCTTAACACTAGTTGATATTTAGCGTTTTTTAGCAAAAAAATCAATAACTGAATATGAGGTTTTTCTTCTAATCCTGAATTTAGGGAAAATAATATTTCTTGAATTTTGGGGTGGTGTAAAATTGCTACCATGCGTTGTTCCTTCTGGTGGTTGTTAAGGGGGCAATCTTTTAAAACTAAATTATTTAACTCTACGTATAGAGTACTCCAGTAAGCTAAACTAATTAAATCGTGATAGATTTGTTCATATTGCCAATGCACCAACAATTTTTCAAATTGTTCTGCAATAACGTATTCTAAAAGAAAGCGATCTGAGTGGTAACGGTTCATAGCTGATCCAATTCGTGTTACGTAATGATAATAAGGAACCGGATTAAAATAGACAGACTCTAAATCGCGATAAACTAGATGGTTGAACAAAGCATCCTGTCCTACTCTTTGGCCAGTAAAGCGGCAATTATTTTCAAGTAAATAACGATGTCTATAAAACTTGTTCCATATTATATTAGAATTTAATTTTTGAAATACTCGAAAACTTTTCCTGAAATCTTCTTTTGTAGCTAACACAGATAAATCCGGAAGCTCTTTAGTCTGTTTAATTTTTCCATTTGAAATTATTTCTTCATAATACCCAAAGACGACCATATTTGCTTGATTCTCTAAAGCAATTTTTAAATTTTCTTTAATCAAATCAGCTTCTACGTAATCATCGGGATCAGAAAAGTAAATATACTCTCCAACTGCTTGATCAAGACCGGCGTTTCGAGCAAATCCAGATCCGGTATTTTCTTGGTGAATGACCAATATCCGATTATCTTTTTTTTGAAATTCATCACAGATACGGCCCGAACTATCTGTTGATCCATCATTAACTAGGATCAATTCAAAATCCTTGCAGGTTTGGTTCAACAGACTTTGAATGGATTTCTCTAATGTATCCATGACATTGTAGATTGGCATAATAATAGACACAGCAACCATAGTAGTCTCCTTTCTTAAAAGTGATGATTATTTGACAATTGGGCGGGTTGCTTCATCATCCTGATTGCTATCTAAACCTTGATGCCGTAATAAAGTCAGTATTCTTTGTGGGATTAGTCCTACGATTAAAGGTTTGATGACATAAAGCAATCCTAATGGCATGAGCTTCATTTTTTTGAAACCGTTATACCGCACCTTAGCTTCATCTAATCTGAATTTATAAGCTCTTCTTTTAAATGCTGTGGCATCTTCTCTATAGTTGAGTAAGACTTCTTGCAAATTATGCCCTCTAAATCCAGCAGCATATAATCGCATAAATAAATCATAATCTTCTGCTCTTAATGTGGCTTTCGAAACAGTGTAATTGCCAACTTGATTAAGGATAGCTTTTTTGATGACGATCGTTGGATGAACAAACTGTGATCCAAATAAAAAATCTTTTTTTAAAGGATCACTTTTTGTTTTTCGGATTCCCCAAACCCCTTTATCATTAAATAGAAAAACATGACTACCAACTAATGCGCATTCTGGATGAGACTCTAAATAGTTCATTTGTTTTTCTAGTCTATTTTTATAAGAAATATCATCTGCATCCATTCGTGCGATATATTCGCCATTTGAAATATCAATACACCTGTTCAGCGAATACGCTAATCCTTTATTTGTTTCATTTTGGATCAATCGTATTTTTTCTGGATATTTTTTTAAATAATCTTTTGCAATCTGTAAGGTATTATCCTTTGAACCATCATCACATAATATGATTTCAAAAGATTTATACGATTGGTTTAGAAGTGAATCAAGACTTTCTTTTAATGTCTTTTCACAATTATAAATGCCCATTATCACGGATACTTTCATACTGATCCTCCCCCTTGCCTGACTGAGTACCTTGATAGTTGTATTTTGTTTGAAAGACGCTTATTCCTAATACCAACCAAAATATTCGAGCATTGTTCAATGATAACGAGATTGAAGCAATTAAAAAGATAATCAATATATCTCGAATAATTTGTCTAATTTGATCATCTTGATCATTTTTAGAATTATTTTTCTTATTATGAATCAGAGTTGATCCTACATATATAAAGAAGAAAACAGTCAACACGATTCCCCATTCAGCAGCGAGCTGAAGATACGTATTATGTGCAACACTTGGGACATCAATAGATTGGTCGGCAATTGTAATATAATTTCCTAATCCGACTCCTAATAATGGAGCAGTTCCAATCATGTGTAGCGCTGTCTCCCAAACTTGCGCTCTTCCAGATCCTCCATCAGAAACGGCCGAGGAGAAGTCAGTAAACAATAATTCAACTCTTGAAAAAGTGGGAAATCGATCAATGATCATTGCCATCAAACTATCTGAGTAACTCAAAAGAGTTGGAGCAATAACTGAAAGCCCTAAGATCAAGAACAATAAACTAACAACTTTCAATGGAGTTGTTTTTTTTATTTCTACTGCTTTAACGATCAGAAAATATACGCTGTAAAGAGCGATTAAAATAATCGCAGACTTTGAACCGGAGCTGATGATTGATAAAACAATGATCCCAATTGATCCAATTCGAACGACCATATTTATAGGTTTCATTCTTAACAGAATACTTAACGCACAACATTGAATTACTGCGAAAAAATTTGGATCATTCATAAAACCGATCAATCGGCTTTCTCCAAACAACATGATCGAAGATAAGTAAGGAATTTGAACAAATGAAATCAGGATACCCAAGAAACCAATTCCAACCGCTCCAACTAGAAAGCCTTTTAGAAAAACTACTGTTAATTTTAAGCGGGAAAGATTAAATCCAATGATGTAATAAAGGAAAACAACTAACAGTTTTGTATAATCGATCAGTGTGGCTACTGGATCAGCTACAATCATGTATTGATTAGGGATGATAAACAAGGAATGAAATAAAATTAAGATTGAAAAAGCACTAAATACCATAATATGTGTAAGTGGTAATTTTAGTTCCTTTTTTATGATCAAACTAACCACTAAACCTAGAATTAAAAAATCAGAAAGCGATAAATTGATCCCAAATAGCACATTAGATTGATTTAAAAAAAATGAAAGTAAAAATACGATAACAATAATAATTGGTGTATCACGTTTTTTTTCTACCATTAAAGAATTTACGGCCATATTTTTCACCTCCAGTAAGCTCTTTTTTCATATAGAGCTCATTTGATCAGAGCTTTCGCTGCTTTTTTATTGCCAATGAGCGATGGATCTGAAGGATAGTTAACGCTTTGATAAATTTGAGTCATGCGGCTCATAATAGACTGAACAGAATATTTCTCGAGATTCTCTAAACTTTTCAGTCCGAAGGCTTCTCTTAGACTACTAGAATGGTAAAGTGTCTCTACATAACCAGCCAAGCGCTCTTCTTCTTCTATCCCTACTAGATAGCCATTTTCACCAGGATGAACAAGGTCTCGATTTCCTCTGCAATCAGTAGCGATAATTGGCAATCCAGTTCCCATTGCCTCTAAGAGGTTAACCGGCAACCCTTCTCGTTTTGAAGCAGAAATAGCGATATCTGATATACTCATCAGTTGGTCAACGTCATTCCTAAACCCAAGCGAAAACACATTTTTTTCTAAATGAGAATTTTTAATTTGTTGAATGTAACTTTCTCTTAACATACCATCTCCGACCAATAATAATTTGGCCTGTGGTATTGTTTGAACAACTTTCTTCATCATGTTGATAGCTAATTGCTGATTTTTTCCTTTGTTAAGTTCTCCAACATAAATCAACAGAAAATCATCTTTTTTATAGCCCAGTAAGCTTCTTCGCTGGTTTTTCAATTCCGTATCTATCGGCTTAAATTTATTTTCATTGATCCCAACCCCATTGATTTTTTCAATCTTATTGGCTTTAAAATGTTTATTTCGAGTTGCTTGGTAATCTTCTTCATTGATCGTTATTAAACAATCAGTATATCTAGATAACCACTTTTCAATTGGATAATAAATCAGCCAATTTTTCATTGGTGCCCCTTTAAAAAAGTGGAACCCGTGTGCTGTATACACAACTTTGGTATTTTTTTTCCGCGCTTCTCTTGCTGCAAGTCTGGCCAATACTCCTCCAATTGGTGAATGACAATGAATAAACGCATAGTCTTCGTGATCAATGATTTGCTTGATTTCTTTATAAGCTGTGTAATTTATCATTTTGAAAGGATTCCGATCAATAGGTACATCGAATACCAGTACGCCCTTAAATTCTAATTGATTTCTAAAATGATTATTTCGCTCATTTGCTTCTACATTTTCATCTTTAAAATTTGCTAAGACATGGACTTCATATCCTTCTTTTTGTAACAAATCGATATTCGGTATATTGAAGCCTTCTATCATCGGAGCTATCGATGCCAAAATCAATACTTTATCCATAATTGAATCCTCCAAACCGTTTATTTACTTCATCTGATTTTCAAACTTGACCTACTTGTATTTTATTCAACGAAACCTGTACTTTATCAACAGGTGCGAGAATTTTTTTCACCTCTTCAATAACTCTAAATTGATTCTCTTCAGTCAAATTAGAACCGGAAGGAATACAGATGCCCATTGCAAACAGCAATTCAGAAACGGCAGGTGTTCTTTCGTTATGCTTATAAAATTTATTATGTTTAAATAATGGTTGCAGATGAAGAGGTTTCCATAAAAGACGAGTTTCAATGTTTGTTTGGTTCATTCTATCCATAAATTCAAAAGGGGTAACCTTTGTCATAAATGGATCAATCACGAACGTCGTCAACCAGCGGTTAGATCTGGATTCTTTGAGTTCAGGCATAAAATGAACTTCCTCAATTGAACCTAATTCTTTATGGTAGTTGCTAAAAATCTCTCTTCTTCTTTCAACCCGCTTATCTAGGACTTGCAATTGAGCTCTTCCAATTCCAGCTAGTACATTACTCATACGGTAATTGTAGCCAACAAGTGAATGTTGATAATAAGGGGCTATATCTTTTGCTTGAGTAGCCAAGAAGAATGCTTTATCCAACAATTCTTCATCGTCACTAACGATAGCTCCTCCGCCAGAAGTAGTAATGATCTTGTTGCCATTAAATGAAAAAATTCCTATTTTTCCTAATGTTCCACTTTTTTTATTCTTGTATTCTGCTCCTAAAGATTCTGCAGCATCTTCAATAATGGGAACTCCGAACAAATTGGCAATATTCAATAAGGTATCCATATCTGCGCTTTGTCCATAAAGATTTACCACAATGATCGCTTTTGGCAGCTTATTTTCTTTGCTTGCATCAAACAATGCTCTTTCTAATGCTTGCGGCGACATATTCCAACTGCTAGGTTCAGAATCAATAAAGGTTAATTCAGCTCCTAAATATAGTGCTGGATTGGCGCTTGCAATAAAAGTAAAACTTGAACAGAAAACGCTGTCTCCTTTTTTTACTCCCAAACAGGCAAGAGCCAGGTGAATAGCAGCCGTCCCGGAACTCGTTAATGAAGCCCCTTTTTTATTTGTATATTGAGCCAGTTCAAGTTCAAAATTAGTGACATTCGGACCTAAAGGAGCGATCCAATTGGAATCAAATGCCTCCCTGATGTATTTCTGTTCATTTCCAGACATATGTGGTGAAGATAACAAGATTCGGTCTTGGTTCATCATTGAATTTCCTTCTTTCTATCGCTGATTCCCATCAAATTTCGTTTGAATCAGCGATTACTATTTTTTAATTCATTAGACTTAAATTCTCTATTTATCGCTATTGAAATTGATTTCGAAGAAACTATTTTAGTAAATAATGGAGTAACATTACCCAATGACTTCTTTTGTTCCCATTGTTTTTTGCGGTACTCATCAAAAGCAAGGATATACTTATCTTCATTTTCGACGATGTCTGCTTTCATCAATACTTTTTGGATCGTCATAAGGACAATTTTTATATCAAAGAGAAATGAGTATTTTTCAACATATTCCACATCTAAAGCAAATCGGTCTTCCCAACTTAAGTGGTTGCGACCATTTACTTGCGCCCACCCGCTGATTCCCGGCTTCACATTGTGACGACGTAATTCCGTTTTGGTGTAGAAGGGCAAGTAGCAGACAAGCAACGGTCTAGGTCCGATAAAACTCATATCTCCTTTCAAGATATTAATGAGCTGGGGCAATTCATCGAGACTTAGCTTCCGAATAAATTGTCCGATTTTCAACATCCGATCATCATAAGATAATTCTTTACCGTTTATGAGTGTTGGATTTTTCATACTCCGTAATTTATATATATTAAAAATCTCGCTATCTTTTCCTACTCGTTCTTGGATAAATAAAATAGGACCTGTAGGATCTTCTATTTTTATTAAGATTCCTAGAACAATTAGGATAGGGGAAACCATTAGGAACAATGTACCTGCAAAAATCCACTCGATAACTGACTTAACTGAGTAGTAACTTGTCATAATCTTCTCTCCTCGCGTTGTATTTTTACGTTTCTGTAACTTGCATTTCAGAAAGAGAGGTTCAGAAATAAAATCTATTGGAAGTTTATTAATAAAAAATTTATTAGAGGATAAATCAGAGGGATCGTTCTAATGGTGAGATAATAAGATTTAAGGCATTATCACGAGGTCGAAGCACTGGAGGTGTATGTTAGGGGAATAGCTGATAATAAAAAGGAAGTTAATTTTTTTAAATGCTAAAATCTGATTTCTTGCTACTTATCAATCTTTTCATACAATTTATTCATGTACCCGTATAAAGCTAGCCTTACATTTTCTTTAAGTTCTGTACTTTGGAAAGAAGGAAGTTTCTATATCGAAATTACCAAATGTCTTGCGGAGGTCAATTAATTTTTCATAAATAATTGGATCATGTACTTTTTTTCCTACATAAAATAGATGATCCCCATTTCTTGCGTACCCTTTTTTATGAAGGTATATGTTATCTTCTCCTTTATGTCCTCCACCTAAAATATATTTCGTTAATCCTTTGTCTTTTAACCATTGAATAGTCGTTAATTGAACTATGGCTTCTGGATGATAGTCATAATAATCTCGAAGGGTTCCTGCTAAAAATCCAAAGGAGCTTTTATTGCCCAGCAGCACCAGGGCTGTTGAAATAATTTTTTCATCCTTAATCGCATGGATATAGATGAATTGATCTTTCATTGTTTCGTGGATCTGTTCAAAAAATGTTTTATCAAAATAATAATACTCTTCTGCCCCAGTACGTTCCATTGTTGAATAATAAACTTCTAGAAAATCATCAATGTATTCTCCTGTTTCATCTAAAATAATTTTTATGCCATTTTGTGTAGCTGTTTTCGCATTTCGCAAGATATTTGTCCGAATATCTTTAGTTGTAGGTAGATTCAGGTCTCTTACTATATTTTTACCAACCATCATTACATCTCCATAAAAATTATCTCTTACTTGTGTATTTTCAAAAAGGTCAAATCGGATGAATTCAGTGATGATATCATTTGTTTGACAATAATTTGAAAATGCTTCAAAGTATCCTGCTAATAATTTTTCTTCGTCTGTCGTTTCCTGGATAACTGGTCCGCCGTACCCATAAGGTGTTACGATATCAAAAAATACCTTATTTTCAAGATCTAATGGTATTTTTCTTTTAATAAACATATTTTTCACTTTTCCATGTTCATTTTCGAAATTGAAAATTTCTAATTCTCCATCTTCGATTGTTTCGTATAATCTTCCGTAAGGTTCGGTAAAATTAATTTCCATATAAAATTCTCCTTCACATTTTTAATAATTTCTTATAGAAAAGTATCTCAAATAAACCTGCGTTAAACTATTTTTCCTGAAATAATTTGCGGATTAGTTTGAAAATTGATAAAGATAAATATGGTGATAAAAAAACGAAAATGATGATTAAGAGGGGTAAGTAAAAATAGGTAGAATAAATAGGAGGGGCTTGATGTTTTACTTGAAAAATCAATCTAAACTAAAAGTGTGTAAGACGGTCAGAACGACCAAGGATAAAACTGGAGATCTTGCTTAACTGGTGGGAAATAAGTACTAAGTGAAATGTAGAGCGGTTATTAAATTCTACTACACTAATTATTATCCAAATTATAAACAATTAGTATCTTAGAGGACTAACAATTCAAATTTCAAAAAATATTTCATTATCGGTTTGTGAAAAAAATATGAACAAACCCAATGTGAACGTTCGATTGTAAGCCCTTTAATGTTTGCTGATGGTTTAAATCGATTAAATAAATTTTCTATATGAATAGAGTTTAGGGTGAATTACTTTTCTTTTATCTTCAAATTCTGTACTTCGGAAAAAAGGAGGTCTCCATATCAAAATCACCAATTGCCTTGCGGAGTTCAATTAATTTATTATAAGTATTTCGATCATGTACTTTTCTACCCACATAAAATGGATGATCCCCATTTCTCGCATAACCTTTCTTATGATGGTATATGCCGTCTTCTCCTTCATGTCCTCCACCTAAAATATATTTCGTTAACCCTTTTTCTTTTAACCGCTGGATAATCGTTAATTCCACTAAAGCCTCTGGATGATAATTATAATACTCTTCAAGTGTTCCTGCCAAAAAACTAAAAGATCTTTTCTCACCACTTAAAACTAAGGCTGCTGAAATAATCTTTCCGTCTAAAGTAGCAAACACATATAAAAATTGATTTTTCATTGTTTCGTGAATTTGTTCAAAAAAAGCCTTGTCAAAATAATAGTAATCATCCGCTTTATTGCGATCCATCGTTGAATAGTAAACTTTCAAAAAATTATCAATACGCTCTCCAGTTTGGTCTATACTAATTTCCACACCTTCTGATTCAGCCTTCCTGGCATCTTGTAAGATTTTCTTCCGAATATCTTTTTCAATAGATAAATTTAAGTCTCTCACAACGGCATTTCCAACTAATGTTACATCCCCATAAAACTGATCTCTTACTTGTGTATTTTCGAATAGATCAAATCGAATAAATTCAGTAACAATATCATTTGTTTGACAATAATCAGAAAAAGCTTCGAAATATCCTTCCAATAATTTTTCTTTATTCGTCGTCTCTTGAATGACCGGTCCGCCATATCCATAAGGTGTTACGATATCAAATAACACTTTATTTTCTAAATTGAATGGTATTTTCCTTTTAATGAACATATTTTTTACTTTTCCATATTCATTTTTAAAGTTAAAAATTTTTAATTCTCCATCTTCTATTGTTTCATATAATCTACCATAAGGTTCGGTGAAATTAATTTCCATACAGCATTCTCCTTCATATTTTTAATAATTCTCTATAAAAAAGTAGCTTAAATAAACCTATATTAATTATTTTTTTCTAAAACTAACTTACGGCTTGAATAAAAAAATGAATAGATAAGATTAGGTAAATAAACATTATGGACTGATGATTTCGGTGCGTGGGGTAAAAATGGGTGAATTAAATAGGGATCAGGATTTACCACTTAAAAAAGCTAAACTAAAGGTTTGAAAGGCGGTCAGGATGACCAAGGATAAAACTGGGGTCTTGCTTTTAGGAGGAAAATAAGTACTGAGTGAAAGCAGATCGATCAATAAACTCTGCTGTCTTAATTAATAACCAAAGTATAGCAATTAATATTTGAGAGGGCTAACATTTCACATTAAAAAAAACCTTTTGTTATTGGTTTGTGACAAGAATATGTACAACTCTATTGAAAATGCCTACATATAGGCTTTTATAGTTGTACATATTTGTGAAATTATTAGTTTTTTTGATTTTACGTAACCAGGAAAAAGGATCTACGCATTTGAGTTAAATCGATTAAACAAAAATTATAAAAGAATAGTTAATAACAAAGTGTCAGTAAATGATTTGAATACAGTAGTCTGGTAAAAGCTGAACTCGTAATATTAATCACAGTTCATACTGTCAGCATTTGATTCCCTCCTGCTTTCCAATCTTTCCTGCAACTCCTTGATTTAAACGGATAAAGTTAAAATCCTTTTTTTTTAAGTTCTGTACTTTGGAAAAAAGGAAGTTTCCATATCAAAATCACCAACTGTTTTGCGGAGTTCAATCAATTTTTCATAAATAACCGGGTCATGTACTTTTTTGCCTACATAGAACGGATGGTCGCCATTTCTTGCCAAACCTTTTTTATGAAAGTATATCCCGTCTTCTCCTTTATGTCCTCCACCTAGAATATATTTTGTTAATCCTTTATCTTTCAACCATTGAATAATCATTAATTCCATAGAGGCTTCTGGATCATACTTGTAATATTCTTCAAGTGTACCACCTAAAAAAGAGAATGCTCTTTCCTCACCAATTAAAATTAAGGCTGCTGAAATAACTTTCCCCTCCAAAGTAGCAAAGACATATAAAAACTGGTCTTTCATTGTTTCATGGATTTGTTCAAAAAAAGATTTTTTAAAATAATAATAATCATCAGCCTTATTGCGGTCCATTGTTGAATAATACATTTCCAGAAACTCATCAATGCGCTCTCCAGTCTGATCTGTACTCATTTTGACACCCTTTACTTCAGCTGCCCTAGCATTTTGAAATATTTTTTTTCGAACATCTTCTTTTACGGGTAAATTCAAGTCTCTAACGATCGTATTCCCAATCAAAGATACATCCCCATAAAATTGATCCTTTACTTGTATATTTTCAAATAGATCAAATCGAATAAATTCAGTAATGATATTATTCTTTTGACAATAATCGGAAAACGCCTCAAAATATCCTGCAAGTAATTTTTCTTCATTTATCGTTTCTTGAATGACTGGTCCGCCATATCCGTAGGGTGTCACGATATCAAAAAACACCTTGTCTTCTAAATCAAATGGTATTTTTCTTTTAATAAACATATTTTTTACTTTTCCATACTCGTTCTCGAAGTCAAAAATAACCAATTCTCCATCTTCTATTGTTTCGTATAACCTTCCATAAGGTTCAGTGAAATTAATTTCCATAAGGCATTCTCCTTCATATTTTTAATAGATTTCTATAAAAAGGTAACTCAAATAGACTTACGTAAATCATTTTTTTCTAAGGTGATTTACGGCTAAATGTAACAAATGGATCAAGAAAAGTAGGTGAATAAAAGATAATAGACTGTTGGTTACTGTGCACGGGTTAAAAAATGGACACATGAAATAAAAAGGTCAAAATACTCTACTTGAAGAATGCTATACTAAAGGTTTGAAAGGCGGTCAGGATGACCAAGGATAAAACTGAGGGTCTTGCTTTTAAGAGGAAAATAAGTGCCAAATGAAAGCAGATTATTTAATTCTGCTATACTAATGGATACTCAGAGTATAGCAATTAATATTTGAGTGAGCTACTATTCTCCATTATAAAAAATCTTTCGTTATTATTTTGTGACAAGAATATGAACACGCCTATTAACAATGCTTGTCTACATGCTTTTAATGTTATAAATGTATTGATCATAGACCAAACTTCCGCTGATGGACTTCAGTTCTAAAAAATAAAGCTATCTGAAGGAAATCCTTCAAATAGCTTTATTTTAATTTATATTATTGAACTAATTCCTACGATACTAAAACTGATAATTACCTTTTTAGTGCCCATTCATAAATAGCATGTGCAACTCCATCTTCTTGATTTGATCTGGTTACATGTGTCGCTGTTTGCATGATTGAATCTACCGCATTTCCCATAGCTATACTTGTACCAGCCACTTTCATCATATCCAAATCATTTTCTCCATCACCTATAGCCATCACTTCATCCATCGAAAAACCTAATTTTTTAGCTAATCCCGTTAATGCTTCGCCTTTATTGGCTTTTTGAGGCAATAACTCTAAAACGTAAGATAAGCTTCTGATTGGATAAAAATTTTCAGAAATAAAGGACGGCAATGAAGCAGCTAAACGATCGAGTTCTGTTGCTTCAGCCACATACATAGCCTTAAAAACTTTCATTTCTTTAGGGATCTCTTTGATTGGTAGATGCTTAGCTTCCATACCCAATAAATCAACATCATAGTGCATCATTTCAGTCGGTTCACCCGTATAATAGTAATTATTTTCATCAAAATAGGTGAAATTCATTTCAAATGATTTACTTAATTGCTCAGCAGCTACCAAATGGTTGTGGTCTAATTCGTGTGAATACACAATTTCCCATGTCGTCGTTTTTTGAACGACCGTACCATTTAACGAAATAACGTAATCTTCTTCATCTTGAGGCATCTCTAATTCTTTAAGGTATTCATAAACGGCTTGCACAGGTCTTCCCGTACATAAAACAATTTTAATACCCGCATCACTGGCCTCTTTGATAGCTTTTTTCACCTTATTAGTCACTAGGTGATGTTCATTTAATAGTGTTCCGTCCATATCGATTGCAATTAACTTGATCAATTTTGTTCTCCTCCAATTACCAATTCGTTATTAATAGTTGACGCTTCTTTATTAATATTCTACGTATTCATAGTCTACACCATTCAACGTTTGTTTGACCCATTGATTATGGATCACTTCTTTTTTAGGACCGGATAAATTTTCAATCGATTTTTCAATAGCTAAACAAGCTTGATAAAATTGTTGAGCATCCTCTTCTAGTTTAAATTGGAATTCTTGAGCCAACTCTTTCGAGTTTGCATAGTGCAGAACGACTTCTTTTTCATTTATATAAACACTGAAATAAGTTGAAATTATTCGCTTTTTCACTCCAAGTCAACTCCTAGACTGCCTTAATTACCAGACGAATGATTTACCTTTATCATAACACTAATTTAGAGAAATCTGTAGGTTTGTTCCGCATCTTCACTCAAATGAATTGAAAAATAGAATAAAAATCAGACTATGAACAGCCGATTTCCATTCTATTATACCTCACATTTTTGTGTCGAAATTTTGATTGTAGCGTTGGATAGCTGCCTTTGATTTTTCTAAATTAGTTACACTCAACTCATAATATTTAGAAGCATAATCATAAAATAAAATATCGACAGCATACATTTGGGTCAACAATGAAATTGTCGCACCGCTTCTTAATGGAGCTTCATGAGCAAAAGCTGTTTTCAAAGCAATATCCGCTTCAAGACTCAACGTATTTTCTGTATTGCTTGTAAGCGACACTGTTTTTAAACCCAGCTCTTTTGCGATGGTCATTAAGGCTAACACTTCTTTCTTTTCACCACTATTTGAAACACCAAAAAATACCGCACCCTCCGAAGCAACGGCCATTGAGGTGACTAAAAAATGTTGATCAAGAGAACAAATAATTATTTTTCCCATCCGGCTAAACTTTTGCTGGATATCTGAAGCAACAATGTGCGATGCACCTAGACCATATAAATAGATCACTGAACTTTCGTATAACAGTTTCGTTGTGCGCTCGATTTGTTTTGTACTCAGTACATTATTGGTTTCATTAAACAAGTGATTGGTGTTGATCAGCAATTTCTTTTTAACTTGATCCAAGCTTTCGTCTGATTGAATATCGGTGTACAAATTATCTTTGATACCTTGCGAATCGGCCGATAATTGCAGCTTTAATTCGGTAAAGCCTTTTACTCCGATCGACCGGCAAAAGCGAATCACAGCTGCCGAACTGGATCCCGCTTCAGCTGCCAAGTCAGTAGCGCTCATTTTAATAACTGATACTGGGTCTTTAAGGATCGTTTCAGCAATCTTTTTTTCCGATTGCGGCAAGGCAATTATTTTTTCTCTGATAGTTAATAAGACATTATTTTGCATAACCTGCAACCTCCGTATTTTTTAAAGAACAAACTTTTATTTAATTTTAGGTTAAAAAAACATGCGAATCGTTAGACTCACATGCCCCTTCAAATGTTATCGCCATATTGCTAGTTTACAATTTATACCTCTAATTAGCCAACAATACTTTCTGTTACAAACTCTTCTTCTTCATCATAGGTTACTAATTCAGTTGGTTCCATTGCTGCTTTTGGAACACCAAATAGGTAAGTTGCTACGAATCCTCCAGCATAAGCTGCTAATAATCCGACAACGTAACCCCACCATTGACCATTTGCAATCAACGGGATCAAAGCTACTCCGCTTGGCCCAATTGCAGTTGCACCGTTGCCGCCAAATAATCCAATGACAGCTCCACCGATACCTCCGCCGATACAAGCCGTAATGAATGGACGACCTAAAGGCAGTGTGACAGCATAGATCAGTGGTTCGCCAATGCCTAAAATACCAACTGGTAATGACCCTTTGATCATATTTGTTAATTGTTTGTTTTTACGACATTTTACCCAAAGAGCGATCGAAGCTCCCACTTATCCAGCACCAGCCATTGCTAATATTGGCAATAACAGTGTCGTGCCTTGAGAAGCAATCATTTCGATATGGATTGGTGTTAAAATTTGGTGTAAACCGAACATAACCATCGGTAAGAACAATGTGCCTAAAACAAATCCGGCAAATGCTCCACCTACATTTAATACCCAAGTGATTGCTCCAACTAAACTAGTTGAAACAGCACCTGCGACTGGCATGATCAAGAATATTGTGACTAATCCAATCACTAATAGAGAGACGGTCGGTGTTACAATAATATCGATTGAATCTGGAACAATTTTGCGTAAACTTTTTTCTACTAGTGATAAGAGGTATACAGCAAAGATAACGCCGATGATCCCACCTTGTCCTCCAGCCATCGGTGCACCCGTAAAGATATTCGTCAATGGTGCTTCAATATTCATTCCTGGAAGGTATATGATCCCAGCAACGACCCCACCGAGACCTTCTGTGGCACCAAATACTTTGGCTGCATTGATCCCTACGTATACATTCAAGTATAAGAATAAGCCGTTTTTAATGATGTTCAATACAACGACACTATTCTCCCAGTTTGCTCCACTGATGGTTTCAGCAACTAACATATTACCAAAAATAGAAGCGATCCCGCCGATGATTCCAGCTCCTACAAATGCAGGAATCAAAGGAACAAAAATATTTGCAATATCTTTTAAAACACGCTTAAATGGTGTATTGTTTTTCTTTTTCAATTCAGCTTTATTTGCTGCAGCTTTTTTTTCGGCTTCAGAACGGCCAGATACAGTTGCCGCTGATTTACCAGCTGGGATTTTATCGCCTAAACGAACGCCCGCCATAGCGACCATTTGATTCGCAACTTTATTTACAGTCCCCGGTCCAACGACCACTTGCAAGGTATCATCTTCTACGATACCCATCACACCGTCAATTTTTTTCAGTCCATCAAGATCCACTTTAGCATTGTCTTTGATATCCATCCGAACGCGTGTCATGCAGTGAATAACTGAATCGACGTTCCCCATACCCCCAACTTGCTCATAAATCTGTCTAGCTATACGCTGTTCTTTAGTTTCGGCCATTTTTTTATCCTCCTAGTTTAGGCTAAGGTTTCGCGAATGAACCCTTTAGCTGTTGTTAATTTTTGTGCTGCTGTTGTTTTATCTGAGTCCGTTAGAATCATAACGATGGCTAATTTCACTTGCTGATCTGCTGCTTCAAATGCTTCGCCAGCTTTTTCATACGTACATTCTGTCGCTTGCATGATGATGCGTTTTGAGCGTTCTTCTAATTTTTTATTAGACGGATTTACATCTACCATTAGGTTTTGGTAAACTTTGCCAGAACCGATCATTGCCCCTGTTGACAACATATTTAAAATCAGTTTTTGAGCTGTACCTGCTTTTAATCTTGTAGAACCCGTTAAGATTTCAGGGCCGGCATCTACTTCGATCGGCATTTGGGCAAATCGGCTGATTTCAGCATTCTTATTACATGAAATCGTAGCGGTTTTTGCTCCGACACTAGCTGCGTATTCTAATCCACCGATTACATATGGTGTACGTCCGCTTGCTGCAATCCCTACGACAACGTCTGTATCATTTAACTGGATAGCTTTCAGATCTTCTGCACCAAGTGTTTTTGAATCTTCCGCTCCTTCAACAGCAATCGTCATTGCCTTCATTCCGCCAGCAATCAATCCTTGGACCATGCTCGGATCTACGCTAAAGGTCGGCACACATTCAGCTGCATCTAAAACGCCTAATCTTCCGCTTGTCCCAGCACCCATGTAAATCAATCGCCCACCTTGACTGAATGATTCAGTAATAGCTTCGACTACATTCGTGATCATTGGCAATACTTCTTCAACAGCTACAGCTACTTTTTGATCTTCTTGGTTCATTAACGTCATGACTTCGCTTGTTGAGAGCTCATCTAAATTCATTGTTTGCGTGTTTCTTGTTTCGGTCGTTAATTTAGCTAAATTCATTTCCTTAACCTCTTTCATTGTCTTGTATCGGTTGAAGTTCAAATAATTGACCTTCTTTGCACCAGTCGATTAATTGGATGTCCTCTGGGATAACGTGTGCCACAATATTTACCTTTTCATCGTTGAATAATGGTCGCTTGACCACCTGGATTTCTCCCATATATCGTCCATATAATTTGTTATCTAGTGTGATGCTTCCTTTTACTCGATCATCCGTGTGTTGTGGTTCAATTGTCGCAATAGTTCTAAAGCGCGCATCGGCACTTCGAATCACATCTCTTGCTGCATCCCAACGATTTTGATGCTTTCCAACAATGACGGATAAATGGTTTGTTTCAGGGACTTCTTTAATTGCGAATAATAGCGTTTTCTTTTTAATATAATAAAAAAATTGCTGTTTTGTTCTTTCATCGATTGTGGGATCGCCAATATAAATATCATTGACTGCACATTCTTCTAACAACTCGATCGTACTAGCTAAAGGATGCATTCCGCGATGCTTTTCTAACGTTGGCAACTGGCAAAACAACGGCCCTCTCAACTTTTCATTTCCTGGGACAAATGCCATCACATTGAATCCTAGTGCTTTTAACCATTGATTTTTACGGATAAACAGCCTTTTTTCTAAGCCCGTTTCTGGACGCGGATAATAATTATGCCACACTTCCATTTTATCAAAATCTGCGTTATATTTCTTCAACTCTTCAACATCTTCTTGAGTGATCGTACTAGCATTAATAGCAACCGTCATTGACCGGCTTACCTGAGCACTGATCTGGTTCGTGATGCCGTAATCCATTCTTAAACCTGTGATCCCAATCGCCAACATTTCCTCAGGTCGGTCAAATGAAAAACCGATTTTCTTCAAGGCTTCCCCTGAAATATCGACCATCAATCGCATGCCTAATGCTTTAGTCCATTGCCCTAAAGTCTTTAACCGTTTTACGTATTGAGACGTATCTTCTTCTGGAATATGCAACGATGAAAATACACCTTCAAAACCGCTGTCTTTCATCGCTTGCAGATAGTCTTTTGTCTCAATGGTTAACTCATCTCCAAGAAAGACAGATACACCAAACATTGCACCACTCCTTTGAAATCGTTTTACTAACTGAATCAATCATAACATTTTAAAATAAAATTTCAATAACTTTTCCTCATTTTCATAAAATTAGACCACCTAGCATTAAAACACCTTTTAACCCATACAATATCTGATTAACGGAATGTATACCTTTACATTCGAGTTCCATTTCACAGGTTATTTTTTTAATTTATGCTTGAATAATTGTTTTTATCCTTTCTTTTTTTAGCAACTCGTTTATGTTAAACTGAAATTATATTTCAACATAGGAGGACGATTATGCAACGACTATTTTTTATCCGTCATGGAATGACCGAATACAATTTAGCGGCTCGGATCCAGGGTGGGAGTATTGATTCTCCCTTATTGCCGCAAAGTTTAGAAGATGCTAAGAAAACGGGCCAGCATTTTAACGATCATGGATTTGAACATATTTTCGCTAGCCCTCAAGAACGGGCGGTCGAAACCGCTCGTCTGATCACTTCACAATTTGATCAAGCATTCACTATGCATTACACAGATGATATCAAGGAATTTGGCTATGGCTCACGGGAAGGAACCTTTACGACTGATTGGCGTGAAACATCACCTGACTCATTTTATAATTTGCGTAATCGGCCAGATCGGTATGATCCTAGTGACTTTGATGGAGAAACGTACCCAGAGTTGATTGCTCGAGGAAGCGAAGCGATCCATCGCGCTATTGAACAATTTCCTGATACTGATTTATTGTTTGTTGGACACAGCATCATCTGGACAATGACGCTTTTATCACTGATCGGAATGGATCTGAAAGATCTTCGTTCCCAAGAACCTCTAGCAAATACGAGTATTTCTGAACTAGGTTACGCTGATGGGAAATTCACCTTGACTGCTTGGAACCAGATCGGTCATTTGCAATAAATTATTAACAGTCTCATAATTGATTGTTTAATTAAGTGTGTTGGTGTTCTAAAAGAAATTTCTTGTGGAATAACGGGTTTGCTTGTGGAGAGCCATGGAAGCGCCTGAAGCCTTTGGTCTTCCAGGCTTTCAAGCCTCAAATAAAGCTTAATCGCTAAAGCGTTAAAGCTTTGTAATTCGCATTGAATTCTTTACATGGCTACAAGCAACCCTATTCCGCCTGAAATTTCAATTGAGTAGTCAAACGAATCTATTAACATCAAAAAATTTAGTTTGTTATACCACTATTTTTATCAGGCAACGTAAAAAAAGAAGCTGTGCGATTTTTGCACAGCTTCTTTCTTACGATTGATTCATCTTTCAATTTGTTTCTAGCAGTTTATTTTTTGCTCTTAGCGACAACAATTTGACTGATAAGGTGTGTAAAGCTATACCTAACCCCGCGCCCCAACTGTCAATAACCACATCACTTAATTGGCCGCCTCTTCCCGGAACCAATAATTGATGGGTCTCATCTGAAAAAGCATACCCAATACAAATCAGCAACCCGATCCCTATCGCTTTGACTCCCTTGATACCACTACTTTTCAAGGCGTATTTCACTAAAACACCTAAAATGAGATAAATAAAGAAATGAGCATTTTTTCGGATAAAATGATGTAAATCTGGCGGAACTAATGCTTGCCGTACCCCAATCGATAATAGATAAAGCAGATAAGCTGTGATAAGAATAAGCATGAATTCTTTTATCCCAATGGTCACGCCGCGTTTTTTTAATTTTATGATTACAAATCCTGCTAAACCGATCATGATGATCACTTGACTGATTTTTATCGCTTGGATACTGATTCCTAAAACGGTATAACTCAAATTCCAGGATTGTTGTTGAACTTGCTGTGAGAAATAAAAAATCAAAGTCATCCATAACAACACGAGTAACCAAGACCATCCTTTTGCTAATTTTTTATTTTTACCATTCATTTTACATATCCCCTATATCCGGCATCTAGTTTAATCTTTTCATTTGTGTTTGATCTGATTTTTCTAGTATACCGATAAGACCTGGGCGATTCAAATAAAACTCATTTATGGGTGATAGGAATATGAACCACCTAAAAGAAAAGGGTCTATACTTTTTAGAGTTGATAAATTCATTAAATTTCTCACCTAAAATTTATTTGAAAATAACTAGGATATGTTTGAAAACTAATAAAAGGGTTTCGATTTTTGGGCTAACTGGGGAAAATAGGGGTGATTAAAATGACTACTGAACAACCAGAGCGATTTAATGAATCATGGAATTAAATAAATAAATCCTCTATTTTGAAGTTACTCTAATTAACGCTCGTTACGGCTACCCAAATAAAAAATCGAATCTCAGTTACTCGAACTAGCACTTGTTGCAGATACTCAAATAAAAAATCGACTCTCAGTTACTCGAACTAGCGCTCGTTGCGGCTACTCAAATGAAAAATCGACTCTCAGTTACTCGAACTAACGCTCGTTGCGGCTACTCAAATAAAAAATCGACTCTCAGTTACTCGAACTAGCGCTTGTTACGGCTACTCAAATAAAAAATCGACTCTCAGTTACTCGAACTAACGCTCGTTGCAGATACTCAAATGAAAATCGACCTTGAGTTACTCGAACTAGCGCTCGTTGCGGCTACTCAAATGAAAAATCGACTCTCAGTTACTCTAATTAACGCTTGTTACGGCTACTCAAATAAAAAATCGACTCTCAGTTAATCGAACTAGCGCTCGTTACGGCTACTCAAATTAAAATCGACTCTCAGTTAATCGAACTAGCGCTCGTTACGGCTACTCAAATTAAAATCAACTTTGAGTTAATCGAACTAACGCTCGTTGCAGATACTCAAATGAAAATCAACTTTGAGTTAATCGAACTAACGCTCGTTGCGGCTACTCAAATGAAAAATCGACCTTGAGTTAATCGAACTAACGCTCGTTGCAGATACTCGCCTCTTAACAAGATAGTTTTAAAACACACACTACAAACTATTCCAGAAGAAATTTTTTTGAAGCATCCCCACCATTTGACGTAGAACGAAAAAAGTTGAGAATAGCATATAAAAATAGACTCTATAAAGGTCTCTTTTTTAGAGTTCACTTTATAGGGTCCATATTATTCAACTCAACTTCTTTTTTTATGGATATTTTTTTGGATCCATTTTAATACCACTTGTATTTCTTGATCCCAGAATGCCCAATCATGGTCTCCTGGATTTTCAAGATACGTATAATCACTAGCTATCGTTTGAAGATGCTTTTTAAATTTCAAATTATCTGCATAAAGGAAATCTTCCATACCGCAAATTTGTAAAAATGATGGTTGAACTGTTTTCTCTTTTAATTGTTCTAGCAATGCATACAAGTCATTTTCTGACCCTTTTAAGGACTCTTTTGATTCAAATATGGCTGTGAAAAGCTTATCTCTGTCTGGATCCTCTTGCCATATTCGATAAGGATCTACAGCAGCTGACAAAGCAGCAACACCTGCTACTTGGTCTGGATGAGACAGTCCCCACTTCAATGCTCCATACCCACCCATCGATAAACCTGCAACAAATGTCTCCTCGCGTTTGTGAGAAATATTAAATACATTTTTCATTTTTTGAGGGAACTCTTTCGTTAAGAAGCTCCAATAATTAGCCCCCATATGCATATCTGTATAGTAACTTAAATGAACTTGCGGCATAAAAATGGCTATATTGTACTGCGCGGCATAGCGCACTAACGATGAATTATAAAGCCAACTGGAATCATCGTCTGATGATCCATGCAATAGATACAAAACAGGATATGGTCCTGTTTGCTCCTCAGGCAAAATAGCTTTATACGAAATCGTGAAGCCTAGTTCTGAAGAATTGATTTGACCAGAAATAACACTCATCATTATTCCCCCCAACAGTTTAGTAAGATTGGCTCTTCACCAACGTTGTTTTAAGCACTTTGTTTTCGACTGGTTCTTCTTTGATCAGATCGATCAATGATTGAGCCGCAATAGAACCCCATTTGTGCTTAGAATACGCGATACTTGCTAATCTTGGTTCCATGTAATTGCTGACTAGTAAGTTGTCGAAACCAATTACCCGGATATCTTTTCCAATTTTCAACTCAGTATTCTTAAAGTAATTATACATTCCAATAGCCATCTCATCATTAAAAGAAAATACAGCAACCGTTTCAGTCCATTTTTCATGGATCATTTTCCCAATTTTTTGTCCGGATGCTTCTGAAAAATCACCTTCGATAACTTCATAGGACTGGTCATTTTCAGTCAACTTCTCGATTGCAGCTTTCAAACGCTCACGGCTATCAAATGAATCAGGTGGACCAGTGATCAAATAGACTAAAAATACCGGCTTTTCCAAAAGAGCTTCAATTGCCGTTTCAGCTCCAAGTCGATTATCGACCAATATTCTGCGGATATTTTCATGTTCGATTTTACGATCCATTACCACGATCTTATGTCCTCGATCAGCGTAATCGATCAGCTCATTATCTGAAAAACCAGCATCTAGGATGATCGCACCATCGATCATTCGTTCTGGTAGAAACAAATGCGAACGACCTCCTGAGCAAACGATCATGTCATAGTTATTTTCTTTTGCGGTACCCATGATTCCTTCCAGTAAGTCACCATAAAAAGTACCCCCATATGTCGCTAGGTAAACTCCAATGATGTTCGTCTCTTTTTTACGAAGATTTCGACCAGCTCTATTTGGAATGTAATTTAAGTCATCCGCAATTTTCACGATTCTTGCACGTGTTTCTTCGGTTACCTTAGTACTCCCATTTAAAGCATATGATACGGTCGAGATGGAAACATGTGCTTCTTTTGCGATATCCTTTATTCCTACCATTTTATTTTCCAACTCTCTAACCTTCATTTTTTAATAAAATCAATTAGTTCATTAAAAAACGACTTCATCTTTTATCAAAGGTAAATATCGATCCGGTTATTCTCGGCTTTCAACCGTTTTTCAACTTCGGCTTTCAAAACGATAAATCCTCCAGAACGGTACCGATTTGAGTGATCAACTTTTGCAACTTTTTCTTGATTGATTTCTAAATGCGGCTCTTCACTATTTAGGTGATAATAAAATTTTATCGGTTTATTATAAAGTTCAAACTCAAATACTAAGCCGTTTAATGAATCAGGCAGCACAGGATCGATGGTCAGTTCAGTTGCCGTTGCACGGATCCCTAGAATATTTGTGATCAATTGATTCATGTAGATCCCCGGGCCGCTTGAATAAATACGCCAACCGCCCTTAACATCTACCGTCCCATCTTTTAGCTTACTAAAGTTTTCAGCCGCTTCATACCGCGTCTTGAAAGCTCCATCTGAACTACTGAAATAAGCATTGCTTTGACGTCGTTGTGCATTAGGAACAACGGTTTTGATATTGATTGGGTTCACGATCTCTAATGCGTGCCATGCTTCATCTCGTTTGCCGATTTTAGCCATAGCTTCAGCAAACCGGATGTGAGCATGCACATATTGCAGCCCTACTTCACGGCCAAAGTTTGCCGCTTGTTCGGCCCGTTTGAAATAGGTACTGACCCCTCCATCATAGCGTGCAGGTTCACTCATAAGACGTACACCATCTGGGTGGCTCAATTCATTTTTGATCACTTGATAATGCTGTTCTGCCTCTTCTGGGCTGAACAGTTCAGCGATCATCGATTGCTGCATAGGCAACAATCGATAAGCAATACCGGTTCGGGTGTCCGTTGGATGGATCATCAGTTCGACTTTATCCGGTTCTTCCATAAATACAAAACCCGGGATCACATCCGTTGAAAGCATATATTTTTTATAATCTGCTTCAAGATTTTGATACATCTCTTTCAGTTTATTAGAAAATACTGGATCGTATGAATTTAGAACAGTTGCTAATTGCTTTAATGATTGATACATCAAGGCTACTGTCCAGCTGCTTGCCATATGACTCTTCAAACGAGAGTCGTATGGTTGCAAGGTGTCGTCCCAATCGCCATCACCGTAACCAGGTAGATTCGTGCCCTCTAATAAATGCTGTTTAATATAATCGATAGCTTTAACGATATGTTCAAATACCGTAGCAGCCTGCTCGGTCTTATCACATGTTTCGCGGTCTGTATAAACGATCGCTTCGTCTAAAAATGCATGATCATTTGAAGCCTTTAGATAATCGCCTATCACTTTAAGCGGCCAGACAATGACATCACCATGACTTTCTTTAGCTTTCAAATGGGTGTACCGATCAAACATAAACCATTGCGGCCAGTTTCCATCATCCGCAAATTGGTTCGCAAACACGACCCGCAATATTGCTTTGATGCTGCTATAATTTTGTGTTGCCATGAAATATTCTGTCGGGCCTTGCATCACATCTCTCGTACCCCAAGCTGCTCCACCATATTGCTCTAATCCATGAGGCATCAAGTAGTGGACCAGCATATTGTGGGTGTACCACCAAGCAAGTAGATTCACCCGGTCTAATGACTTGTCGTTTTTAGAATCGATCGATAATGCGAACCCATTCATCACTTGTTTAAAATGGCGATTGTATTTTTTGACTTCATCAGGAAATGAGCGCTTCACAAATGCGCTTTTCTCATCCTCTAAATGGCCTTGGATAGCGATTGTGAAATGGTCTGTTTTAGCCATTTTCAATACCACTAGCGGACTATCTGAAGAAGAACTGTTCTCTAAGAAAAACTGTTCATCGGTAAGAGCGAAGTCTGCACCATCAATCGTCATTGTATAGCTTAGTTCTGGATAAAAATCGAACATGGTCGATTCCTTTTCTGAACGAAATTCAAGTTGATTTTTTTGTTTAGACAGTGAATAAGGCACTCTATTTTCGATTTCATTCATGATCACTTGGTTGGTCACAACAAAACGATACGTTTTGTTGTTTTCGCTCTCTACTTCTAGAAAGAGTTCAGGCCCATCGATCGTCGTATAATTTTTGATTTTTAACACATCATCTTGTATTTTATAATACCATATCGCATAATTAAATCCCATTTCAAATGCACTTGGCATCGTTAGAAGATGATAGATTCCATCTAATTCGACATACAGCCTTTGTCCAGCCGTTTTAGGAATATTCAAGTCATTCCGCACATTGCTGATAAATTTATTGTTCGATGTATTTCCCATAACCACCTGCGAATTAAAAATACCATACATATAAGCGGTGGTTGTCAAAATCGTTTCATCGATGGTCAGTTGAGCACCACTCAACAAAATATGTCCATGAGGTCGTTCCATTAACTGTTCTTTTTCTTGTAACACGACATGGGCTTTCTTAGCAGTGAAAAAAGATAACAAGGTTTCCCCTTCGTATTCTTCTTCCACTCGTTTTGGAAAATAGCTTTCAACTTCTGTTTTGGTGAAAGTTTGTGTTTTTAAAGACTCACCGATCACAGCCGCTTTTTTCACCATCGCAACATCTGTAAATGCATCCTTTGTTTGGATCGTCTCTTCCCAAAGTTGCTGGATCGTTTTTAATGCGACTGGTTTTGTGATGGCTTCTGGATGATCAAAGGCTGTATAGCCATAAAACACTATGGTGTACTTGCCGTTTAATGCTATTTGTTCAGATTGTAACGCGCTATAGGCCATTTCATATTGATAGATTTCATTTTCTAAATGGTCTTGGGTCAATACAGCTGGTTCATTGGTCTTTTTATAACTTTTTCCAAAAAATTGGAAACCATCTGTTGAATACCCTACTGTTTTACTCAATGCGCCTTGTTGCAAATACGGATGATTCCCCTTGCTTTGCGGTTGATTCTGGCGGCTGCAAATAGTGTATCCATTCGCTTCTGTTTCGACTACCACGTGATCCAGGTACTGGGAGTTGTAAGATTCATTTGACTGGACCGTCCCTTTGTCTGCTAGACCAATATCTTGACCATAGACAATATCGATGGTGACGTCTTGTCCCTCTACTTCAACATTCCAAAACCAGGCCTGATTCGTTAACAAGAATGTGACGCTATATGCAATGTCTTCCCATACGCCCGTCCAACGAAACTTATTTTTAGATTGAGCGAACTTACTGGTCGATTGCAGTCCGATCAATGGCGTGTAAGAAACTTTACCTGCTTCAAATTTTCGCAGATAAAGATTCATAATGGAGGAATCGATAGCTCCAAGATTTAGCTGGTTCAACATGGTCCCGTTTGAATTTAATTCAAATAGATCACCGCTCATTTTAAATTGAGCGGTCATTTCGCTTTCAGTTATACTGATCAATTGATTTATCGTCATATTTACCCCTCGTCTTTTCCTATTTAGTGATCAATCTAATGGTTTCACTTTGGACAGTCTCACTATCAGAACCCACCATAATTTTGAATGTCCCGTTATCAGCAGCAAACGTCAAGTCTGGGTGCACATAAGCTAACGCCTCAGCTGTTAACGTAAAAGTCACTTCTTTTTGGGCTTGGGGTTCCAACGTGATTTTTTCAACTCTTTTCAACTCTTTTACCGGTCTGACAACTTTTGCGACTTCATCTTGAATATACAATTGGACAATCTCAGCTCCCGCAACTTTCCCTTCATTTTTCACGGTAACACTCACCGTGACAGTTTCATCTTTAGTAACGGTAGTGTGCGAAAAGTTTAGAGCTGAATATGAAAACTTGGTGTAGCTTAAGCCGAAACCAAATGGAAATAAAGGTGTGTTCTCGACATCTAAATATTTAGATAAGTATTTTTCAGTTTTATTAGTTTCATTTATCGGTCTACCAGTTTTGTCTTGATTGTAGTACATCGGAACTTGTCCAATCGTTCTTGGAAAAGACATCGTCAATTTCCCAGAAGGATTCACTGCTCCAAATAGCACATTTGCTAAAGCTGCTCCCCCTTCTGAACCTGGGAACCAAGCTTCTACTAAACCATCTACTTCCTCAACAATAGCGGATAGATCCAAAGGACGTCCGTTAAATAAAGTCGCTACAACGGGTTTAGCTGCTCTGCGAACAGCTTTCACTAATTCGAGTTGATTGCCTGGTAAAGTAAGGCTTGTTCGACTAGCTGCCTCACCACTCATTTCAGATGTTTCGCCAAGCGCGAGTACGATCACATCTACATCCGCTAATTTTTCATTAGCCGACTGATCTAGCATATCCGCTTCTGCTATTACAACTAACTGTTCGGCAGACACATGTTGCAGTATTCCTTCATAAAGCGAAGGTGTTTGGGCTGTATCACCTTTCCAAGACCATGACCCCAGTAAATCATGGGTTTGACTGTTTGGTCCGATCAAGGCAATTTTCAGATCATTTCTCAAAGGTAGAACGTGTTCATTTTTTAGCAATACGATCGATTGTTCTGCACTTATTCGGGCAGCTTCACGGTTTTGATGACTAAAAATTTCCTGTGCTTCTTTTTGGGCATCTGCTCCACGGTATGGATTTTCAAAAAGACCTAAGTCATTTTTCAACTCTAAAATACGTAAAACAGCCATATTTAATTTGGTTTCATCCAATGTACCGCTTTCGATCAAACCTTTCAGCTCACTTGAATAAGCCGCTGACATCATTTCGATATCGACTCCAGCTTCGAAAGCTAACGTTCCGGCTTCTTTCAAATTTTCGGCAACGCCATGGGCAATCAATTCGCCAATCGCGCCCCAGTCTGAAATGAGAACACCATCGAATCCCATTTCTTTACGCAACACTTCATTCATCAACCAGCTATTACCCGTAGCCGGTATGCCGTCTACAGTATTGAAAGCTGTCATCACTAAACGACTGCCTTCATCAATAGCTGCTTTGTACGCGGGTAAATAATTTTCACGCAATTGTCGTTCCGACATATTGACGGTGTTGTATTCTCTGCCAGCGATCGGTGCTCCATAAGCCGCAAAATGTTTCACACATGCAGCTAGTTTAGTCACATCCTTTTTAAGGTTTGGACCTTGATAGCCTCGTACAAAAGCTCGTGCCATTTGTTGGTTTAAATAAGCATCTTCGCCAGTCGATTCCATCACTCTGCCCCATCTTGCATCGCGGACTAAATCGACCATTGGGGAAAAAGTCACATGCAAGCCTGCAACTGCTGCTTCTTTTGCTGCGATCGCAGCCGTTTGTTCCACTAATTTGGGATCCCAAGAACTGGCTAAGCCTAGAGGTATTGGGAAGATAGTCCGGTACCCGTGTACAATATCGGCCATAAACAATAAAGGTATGCCTAATCGGCTGGATTCTAAATGTGACCGTTGGATCTCTTTTACTTGGTTCGCTCCTGAAATCCCAAGAACCGACCCAACTGTCTTCATTTTTTCGGTTGTCAAATACATCTCGTTCATTGGACCTGTAATTTCATTTTCTGTTGTATTGAAGAAATCGGATGATAACTGGATCATTTGACCGATTTTTTCTTCAACCGTCATTTGATTTACAAGTTCTTTTAATTTTGTCGATTCCATAATATCCTCCTTACAATAAGATTATTTCAAGCCTGATACGTTGAAGCCTTGTAAAATATATTTTTGGAATGTTAAGAAGATAATAATGATCGGAACAACCATGAAAGTTGAACCAGCCATTTGTAAAGCGAAGTTATTGCTGTATTGACCTTTTAGCAAGTTTAACCCAACTGAAAGGGTATAATACTTTTCATCGTTCGCAATGATCAAAGGCCACATGAATGAATTCCAGCCAGCAATAAACGTTAAGATCCCTTGTACAGCTAAAATAGGTTTGGATAAAGGTAAGATGATGCGCGTGAAAATGTACAATTCGCTAGCTCCATCTAAACGTGCTGCTTCTAATAGTTCATCAGAAATGGTAGTCATAAATTGACGGAATAGAAAAATCCCATAGGCTCCCACTAATCCTGGTAAAACGATCCCAGCCAAAGTGTTCGTCAATCCCATCTTGTTTAAAATCAAATAAACAGGGATCATCGTTACTTGTCCAGGAATCATCATTGTTGCCAATATCATGATGAAAAGGCTTTTTTTGCCTTTGAAGCGGTATTTGGCAAAGCCATATCCGGCCATAGCATTTAAAAACATTCCCCCGAAGGAGAAAGCTGTGATGATCAATGTATTTTTTAAATAAACACCAAAATTCATTTTTTGGAATAAATCAATAAAATTTTGAACGGTCCATTCTTTAGGTATCAACCCTGATTCCATCGAAACAATTTCAGCATTTGTTTTAAATGCCGAAAGCATCATCCAAATAAATGGCATAACGGCAATGATTCCTCCGATAGCCAAAATAATGCCTACGATCCATTTATTTATTTTTTGCGTATTCTTATACGAATTCATACGTCCTGTTCCCCTTTCGCTTACCTGTCATTTCAATCATTATTCAACTGTCCTCTAAGTTGGAATAAGGTTATCAGAATGATGACCACAAATAGGATCAGTGATCCAGCTGCTGCATAACCAAATTCATTTAATTGGAACCCATTACGGTACAAGAAGAGGGCAATACTTGTCGTACTGTTTAAAGGTCCTCCTTCAGTCATAACAAATGGTTCTTCAAAGAATTGCAGCCAACCGATAACGGTTGTGATACTGACAAAAAAGATTGAAAATTTAAGCATCGGGATCGTAATGAATCTCAACTGATTCCATTTTGAAGCGCCATCTAACTCTGATGCTTCATAATATTCTGGTGGGATCCCTTGTAAAGCTGCTAAGAAGATCAACATATTGATCCCTGTTCCTCTCCAGAGAGCCAAAATGATCAATGAGGCTTTGGCTACTGCCGGATCTTGCAACCAAGAAACAGGAGCAATTCCAACCAAATCTAAAATTTGGTTAAATAATCCTATCGCAATATTTGGATTATACAAAAAGGTCCATACAACGGAAACCGCAACAATATTGGTTATCGAAGGAGCATAAAAAATCAACCTCATGAACGAGAAAAACTTTCCGTCTCCAACATTTATTAAAATTGCCAGCCCTAAGGAAATGATTACGACTAAAGGAACTCCAATCACAACATAATACAACGTATTTCCTGCAGCTTTAATAAAAATTGGATCCTTTAAAATATTTTGATAGTTTTCTATCCCAATAAAATTGATTCTTGACCAGTCGGCCAATCCTGCTAAACTCAAATCGGTGAAGCTAATGAACAAGGCGATAAAGATTGGAAGAATCGAAAAAACCAAAAGTAAAATAATGGCAGGTGAGATAAAAAGATAAGGGGCATTTTTGTTTGCTGATTTCATACTATTTTCATCCTTTCTAACATTGACTAATTTGATACAAGTATTTGTTCCTGATTTTCTGATAGTAAGAAATAATAAAAATTCAGAAAAATAAATCAAGAACCGATTCGTTTTGATTATTTTTCTGAATCTCTACAACACATAACTAACCACTATTAGCAACACAACGGCTTATGCTAAGCTCTTGCTTATTTAAGCAAGCCTTCCGTTTCACCATTGAATTCATCCATTTTTTCTTGAATGTCAGCTCCGCCTAAATAAATTTCTTCCCACTTTTCTAAATAGATGGCTGCAATTCTTTCAAATTCTGGCATCAATGGCATTGACGCTGAATTTTCAAGTTGTTTGCCAAATGTCGCAATTTTTGGATCAGCTAAAGCTTCATCTTCCCAAGCAGCTGTTGCTGATGGTAATGAATTTGACGTTTCAAAGAATGCCAATTGATTTTCAGGACGAGATAAGAATTCAATCAAATCAACAGCATTTTCTTCATTTTCGGTTCCACCAAATACGGCTAAGTTAGCTCCACCAGTACTTGATAAATTGCTTTCAGAACCAGTAGGCAATACAGCTGTTGCCCATTTGTCTTCTATATCTGTTGTGCTGTCATTGATAGCATTGATCATCCAAGGTCCACTGATGAACATTGGCACAATTCCGTCGCCACCAAAGGTTTGAGAAATATCTAACCCTAAATCTTGTTTAGGAGAAGAACCCTCTTGGATAAATGTATTTAAGTAGTCTACGGTTTCTACAAAAGGTGCTTCATTAAAAACGGGTTTTCCATCTTTATCAAATAATTCGGATCCATTTTGACGAGCAAACATAAAGGCAAATGATTGGTCGTTAGAATCAACTTGGAAACCATACTTATCATCGCCGCGTTCAGATAATTTCATAGCTGCGTCTTCTAACTCTTCCCAATCTTTTGGAGCTTCAGGATAGCCAACTTCTTCTAATAAATCGGTACGGTAGTAAAGAGCTCTCGTTTCTGTGTACCAAGGTACGGCATAGTAAGCATCATCAAATTTAGTTGTAGCAACGGATCCTTCAAAGAAGTTTGCTGAATTTAAAGTTTCCTCTGATTCAACATAAGAAGAGATATCTTCCAACGCACCCGCATCCACAAACTCAGACATCCACGTTGTACCCATTTGAACCACATCCGGGCCGTCACCTGAAGCTACTGCTGTCAATAATTTATCATGCGCACTATCCCAAGGGATACTTTGGATATCAACTGTGATACCTGTTTCTTCAGTATATGCATCTAAAATCGGCTGAATTTGTTCGTTCCCATCCCCCATATACCAAAAAGATACCGTATCATTTGCTGCATTGTCCGCTGTATCTGCACCATCACTTGAACAAGCCATCAATAATCCGGCTGAAGCTACTGTCAAGGCCCCAACTACTGCTTTTTTACCCCATTTTTTCATACCTTTATTCCTCCTTTTTTTATTGGTGAAACGTTTCTATAATCATAATATAACTTTTATTTTATAAATGCAAGCGTTTTACAGAAACGTTTTTATTGATAAACCAATTTTATGAATTATATTAAATAACATTCATTTCCCTATATCTTTTTTTTGAATTAATCGGTAAAATGAAGATAATGAATTCCATAACAAGGCTTACGTATTTATGTTAGTTCTGCAAGTGCCAATGATTAAAGATCCTTAAAGAGATGAGGGATATTTATGCGTTACGTATTGGAAACAAATGAACGTAGACGTTTAGAAGTGATCGAGCACCTTTATGCCAGTAATAGATGGTTGACTTTAAAAGAAATTGCGCAAAATACGGCAAGTTCTGAGCGAATTTTAAAACAAGATATGGTTATGCTGCGCGAACAATTTTCTAAAAAAGTGTTACAAACGTCTCATCGCGGCATCAGATTAGTCTTGCCTTCGAATAAAGATATTGACGACGTTTATCGTCTTATTTTAAAAAATAGTCTGGCCTTTAATTTTATTGAACAGTTGATCTATGATGAAACAAAGACCGTTACTGAACTGGCAGAGGAATTATTTATCAGTCCTTCCACATTGATTCGTTTGATAAAGAAGATCAATCTCTCATTAGGAGCTTATTATATTCAAGTACAGACAAATCCTTGTAAAATGATTAGTGAAAACGAAGAGAATATCCGCTATTTCTATATCAGCTATTTCTCTGAACGGTACAGTAATTTTGAATGGCCTTTTAAAACGATTGATCAAAGTTTTTTTGAACAATTTTTACTGTCTCTAGCAAAAATGGTCTACCCTCCTTTAGATTTTGCGGATTTCAAACGTTTAAAGCATTGGACAGCTATTCCTTTTTTAAGAACACTACAAGGACATTATGTAGAAATCAAGTCTGACCGCTACTCAAAGCTGATTCCCGATTCAGCTGATTTTAGGTCCTTAATAGAACTGCTTGAAAATAAAATAGCTGTCACTTTGGATGTCCACTTCATTGAACAAGTCTTTTCGATCTTTATCAATAATCATTTCGCATTAAGCTATGATTTTTTAATCGAAGAAGCAAAAAGTGACCCTATTGTTAAACAAAAGATCTCTTATCTTGCTATGTTGCTAGATCATTTATCCCATGAGGTGAAAATCTGCATACCAAACCGCAGTCATTTAATAAAAGAAATGTACAATATTTCTCATTTTGCATTCAAAACCAAACAAGGACACTACCCGCTTCCTTATATTTTATTTAACCCTAAAAAACTTTTCATCCAATCGATTGAAGAATTATTTCCTGATTTTATAAACGCTGCTTTTTTAACTTTAAACATGTATGAACAGAAAATACATGAGTGCTATAGTGAAGCTGCCCGTTATGAAATTATTTACACACTGCTCATCCACTGGGATCGCTTAGTACCAGAACTGTATAACCAAAAGGCAACATTTCATTTGCTGATTATAAGCGATCTTGATTTCGAACACGCTAAAATGATCCAATCCTTATTTCATCATTACTTTAAACAAGAAATCACAACTGAGATTTATCTAAAATCAGATATCTCAATAGACCAAATCAAAAAGCAGCCGCATGATCTTCTGGTTACTACTTTTACATTGGAAACAGAAGATCATGCCCTTGCAGAAAAATGTATCTGTATCCAAAATATTCCAACTAAACGCAATATATATAATATCCGCCAAGCTATCGAAAAGAAATATAAACTAAAAGAAATCATTTCAAACATTCAGTAAATAGACCACATTTATTCTAACGAATAAATGTGGTCTATATTTTTTGGTGTTGATAGGTTAGTTGGATCACTTACTTGAAGTTTCTTTTTGAAGCATCCACACTATTTGACGTAGAATCAATAAATGACAGCAAAAAATGCTCAAAAAAATAGTCTTGGTGGTCACATCAAACGTGACCACCAAGACTATCTTACTTATCCTTATTATTCGCCTTTAACCAATTCTAATGGTGAAGCAATATATTCTTCGATCGTTTCGCCAGCAAAGTAATCAAAAGCTGCTTGCATTGCTAATTTACCCATTTCACTAGGTTGTTGAGCAACCGTTGCACTTAATGTTCCTGCTTCTACAGCTTTGATCCCGTCTTCTGTTCCATCAAAACCAACAACTTGGATCTCGCCTGTTTTTCCTGCAGATTGGATGGCTTGGATTGCTCCTAGAGCCATTTCATCATTTTGTGCAAAGACAGCTTGGATCTCTGGGTTTGATTGCAACATATTTTCCATAACAGTCAGTCCTTCTGCACGGTCAAAATTAGCTGTTTGACTATCCACTACATTTAATGATTTTTCGGCTACATTAGTGAACCCTTCACCACGTTCTCTAGTAGCTGATGCTCCGGGAACGCCTTCTAATTGAACCGTATTTGCGTCTGTTCCTGAAATTTCTGCAATATATTCAGCAGCCATTTCTCCACCTTCAACATTGTCTGAAGCTACTAAAGTTACTACTTGTCCGCCATCACTTGAACGGTCGATCGTAATGACCGGAATTCCTGCTGCATTAGCTGATTCAACAGCTGGTGTAATAGCAGATGAGTCTACTGGGTTGATCAGTAAAATGTCTACTCCTTGTTGGATCAAATCATCAATATCATTTGTTTGTTTAGCCGTATCATCTTGAGCATCGACACTTTTCACCGTCGTGCCCTGTTCGTCTGCTAAATCAGTAATGCCTTCTTCAAGTGAAATGAAAAACGGATTATTTAATGTTGAGATCGAAACGCCAACCACTAATTCTGCCGTATCTTTCTCTTCAACTGGACCACTCTCCGTTGTATTTTCGCCTTCCAAAGTTGCTGCTCCACATCCTGCAATAAATAACGCTGCTGCTGTTGCTAATCCGACTAATTTTTTCATAATGGTAATTCCTCCTATTTTTTGTTTTTTCTGTCTAATAATACAGCGATAATGATGACAATACCCTTAACAACTTGTTGATAGAAGCTTGAGATACCTAATAAGTTCATACCATTGTTCAATGTCCCAATGATCAATGCCCCAATCAAAGTCCCAACTAATCTTCCGCGTCCGCCTGATAAACTCGTTCCGCCCAATACGACAGAAGCAATGGCGTCCATTTCATAAGACGTACCAGCAGTCGGTTGTGCAGAATCCAATCTAGACGTAATAATGATCCCCGCTAGAGAAGCCATTAAACCAGATATAGCATAAATACCTGTTTTGATTCGGTCGTTCTTGATCCCTGCAATAAATGCTGCTTTTTCGTTCCCTCCTATCGCAAATGTTTTTCTACCAAAAGTCATTTTGTGTAACAGGATATACAATAAGATAAAACTGATGATCATCAATACAACTGGGAATGGGATACCGAATAAATATCCACGTCCGACAAATTTGAAAATGAAGCTGTCGCCTATTCCAGTGATTGGATTTCCATTCGTATAAACCAATGTCAATCCACGATAAATCGTCATCGTTGCAAGTGTTGCAATAAATGGTGCCATCTTGCCTTTAGTGATCAACAAGCCGTTGACTGCTCCAAAAGCTGTTCCTGCAAATAAGCTTAATACCATAGCTAATATCGGATCCAGACCAGAGGCGATCGCACCAGCCATCAAAGCACTGCTTAAAGCTAACGTTGAACCGACTGATAGATCGATCCCACCGGTGATGATGACAAATGTCATCCCGAAAGCGATCAGTGCATTCGTTGATACTTGTCTCAATAAATTCAATAGATTATTGGGTGAGATAAAACCTGGATTGACGACTGTGACTAAGATAACTAGAACGACAAGTGCAAGCAATGGACCAAGTTTTCCCATGTAATCTTTTGGGTTCTTTTTTTTCGTTTTTACTGTATCTGTTTGTATCATTTTAGTACCCTCCCGTTGCGAGTTTCATTATTTTTTCTTCTGTTGCTTCTGTTTTAGCGAGTTCACCTGCGACATGGCCCTCGTGGATCACGATCACGCGATCGCTGACCCCTAAGATCTCCGGTAAATCACTGGATACCATGATAATAGCCACACCCCTATCAGCTAATTCATTCATCAGTTGATAGATCTCACGTTTTGCTCCAACGTCAACGCCTCGTGTCGGTTCATCTAAGATCAAAACTTTTGAACCGATCCCGATCCATTTAGCTAACACGACTTTTTGTTGATTTCCGCCTGACAAACTCGATACGCTGTCAAATTGATTTTCTGCCTTAACATGCAGCCGTTCCATCAATAATTTAGCAAAATCGGATTCAGCATGTGTATCGATCAGCCCTTTTTTACTAAAGCCATCGATCGATGGTAAGCTGATATTGTCTCGAATCGAATAATCTAAGATCAAGCCTTCTTCTTTACGATTTTCGGTCAAGAACCCGATCCCTTTTGCAATAGCCATACTTGGATTTTTGATCGTAATTTTTTCTCCTTCAAGGTAAATTTCGCCTTGATCCAACTCATCGATTCCGAATAAGCTGCGCATGATCTCTGTTCTTCCTGCTCCCATCAAACCGGAGAATCCAACGATTTCACCTGATTTGACAGTAAAAGAAATATTTTCAAAGCGATTTTCTTTTGTCAGTCCTTTTGTTTCGAATACAACTTCACCGATTTTAGAGTGTTTCTTCGGATAATAATCTTCCAAGTCACGCCCAACCATTTTACGCACCACGTCATCATTCGTGGTTTCTTTTGTCAGTGATGTATCGATCGATACCCCGTCTCGCATGACGGTGATCCGATCACTGATTTTAAAAATTTCTTCCATTCGATGAGAGATATAAATAATAGCAACATTTTTTGTTTTCAATGTATGGATGATTTTAAACAGCATATCGATTTCTCTTTCTGTCAAAGCAGCTGTCGGCTCATCCATGATGATCACTTGAGCATTGGTCATCAATGATTTGGCGATCTCGATCATTTGTTGTTGGCCTACTGAAAGTTTTTTAACGTCTTCATCTAACTCGATCTGAACACCTAAATCAGCAAAAGTTGCTTCAGCGAGTGTTCTCATTTCTTTGGTTTTGACCCAACCCATTTTATTTTTAAGTTCTTTCCCAATAAACAAATTTTCTAGCACGGTCATTTCTGGCCAAGTATTCATTTCTTGATGAATAAAACTTACCCCATTTTCTTCTGCTTCTTTTGGATTATCAAAACGCTTATTTTCGCCGTTGATAACGATCTCGCCGGCGTCTTCTTTGTGCAGCCCAGTCAAGATATTCATTAAAGTCGATTTTCCAGCGCCATTTTCACCCATCAATGCATGAACTTCTCCAGCTTGGATATCAAAATCGACTCCTCTAAGGACCGAGTTGCTGCCAAAACTTTTTCTAATACCAGTCATTTTCACTTCCATTTGATACACCTCCTAAAATAGCACACCTGATTGCAATATGATGTTGGAATACGGTGTTGCTTCCCCTGTTCGGATCACAGCCTTAACATCCTTCAGCTGACCTTTAAAGTCTTCGTGACTCACGTACGTTACCACTTCGTCTTCGGTCAATGCTGCTTCAACAGCTGCCAATTGACCGGCATTTTGTTGTTTGATTTCTTCTGCTAAGACAACTTTTTCGACTTTCATGTCACTCAATACGACTTTTAAAACGGACAAGAAAGACGGTTCGGATAAGGTCAATGCTAAATCGATTTTTTTCACGCCATTCGGTACGGGAAGTCCCGCATCCCCGATCGCAATTTTATCCATATGTCCTAAGTCTGCTAAAACTTTGGCGATCTCACTATTCAATATTCCATGTTTTTTCATACTCTTCACTCTCTTTCATTTCTGCTAGCGTAGGCATTCCGCCTTGAGCGCCAAATTTTTGGATCGATAACGAAGCGGCTAAATTGCCAAATCGAATACTGGATTCCATATCCATACCAGCCGTAAGAGCGACTGCAAAAGCTCCGTTAAACGTATCGCCGGCACCGGTTGTATCTATTGGGTCGACCTTGTAAGAAGAAACCTGCTTTTCACTTGTTCCATCGTGGTAATAAACACCTTTTGATCCCATAGTCAAAATCAATTGATTTGGGAATTTTGCTAACCCTTCAGAAATGGTCATATCCGGGAACAACAATTTGAACTCACTTTCATTTGGTGTAAAGTAGGTTGCTTTCGCTAAAAGACCTTGGTCCACTTGTCTAGCTGGAGCCGGGTTATAGATGACTTTGACTTTCTGTTCAAAACAACTTTCGATAATTTGTTCCACGACTTCTTGCGGCAATTCATTTTGCACCACTACGATATCGCTTGATTGGATCAATTCTCTTAGTTTTGTCATTCGATCAATGCCTATCGCATTGTTTGCTCCTGGTATATAGACAATGGCATTATCTCCATCAACAACGGTGATATGAGCAGATCCTGATGGTACCTGTGTAACGGGTTCCACATAATCCGTATGAATATTATTTTCAGTCAAATTTTTGAGCAATTCTTTCCCGAACAGATCTGTTCCAACGGTTCCGGCCATATAAACGTCTCCGCCTAAACGAGCACTTGCTACCGCTTGGTTCGCTCCTTTACCGCCGAAGGTTGTTTTAAATCCGTTACCGGTAATGGTTTCTCCAACTTCTGGTCTTTTATCAGCCGTCACTACGAAATCTGTTGAAATGCTGCCGATCACTGCTATTTTACTCATCTTTATCCTTCTTTCTGACTGATTCTCTAATTTTTAATTTTACAGGTAATTGGATGCGGCTGTCCTCAACGAATCCTTTTTCAAGAATATCACATAATAATTCTGCTCCTTTATAGCCTATTTCATAGGCTGGTTGAGCGATCGTCGATAAGCCTGGGTACATCATTCTGCTAAATGGCATATCATCATAGCCGATAATTTGAAACTCTTCTGGGATGCGCTGACCTCTTTTGCTAGCTTCTTTCATCAACGCGATTGCGTAAACATCATTTGAGGCGATGACGCTATCAGCTTGAGGAAACGTTTCAAAAAATTGTTGAGCTGTTTGCTCGGCTAATTCAAATTTGTAACTCTGTGTTTGAAACAACTGATAGTCTAAATGACGTTCTTGTAAAACCTTTTCGTTACCAGCTAATCGCATAGCTGAACTTGGAACGTCTTTTGGTCCCACCATGATCACGATCTCTTTTGGATCTCTATCAGCAATAACTTCTGCAGCGAGCATCCCGCCAGTGTAATCATCGGAATGGACCGCAAGATCGCGGTCGCTTTCGACACGGTCTAACGTAACAAATGGCATTTTTTTTATTTCTTTGGCATCTCCTTGAACAGCAGAGATCACACCAGCTATGTTATTTTGCAAGAAAATTTTTAAGTAGTCTTTCTCTTTTTCTAAATCATCTTCTACATTGCCTAACAGTAAACTGTACCCTCGTTGGTTCACGCCGTCTTCTACTCCTTTAGCGATCAAAGGAAAAAACGGATTCGCGATATCTGGCAACAATAGCCCAATCAACTTTGATTTCTTTTGATATAAGGACCGTGCCACTTCATTAGGGTAAAAATTTAATTCCTCGACGGCTGCCTCTACTTTCTTGCGAGCTGCTTCACTGACGTAGCCGCTATTGTTTAGCGCCCTCGATACAGTAGCTACCGATACACCTGCTAATTTTGCTACTTCTTTTATCGTTGTCATGTCATCCCCCGCTTTTTCCGAAAGTAATGTGGAACCGATTACATACAAATCTTAACACGGCTCGATTTTATATGCAAGCGTTTTCTTATTCTTTTTTTAATTAATTTAAAAAAGTTATTTAGTTACTGTTATTGGTAATGGCGGTAGTGGTAATTCAAGAGAAATTTCTTCTGGAATGAATGAATTCTACTTGTAGAGAGTCGTCGTACAGCACTAAATTTTGCAGTTATTATAGTTATTTAATGACTGGTATTCGTATTCTAATAGAAATTTCTTCTGGAATATACGGGTTTGCTTGTGGAGAGCCATGGTACCGCCTGAAGCCTTTTGGTCTTCTTGGCTTTCAAGCCTCAAACAAGACGTAATCGCTGAAGCGTTAACGGCTTGTAATTCGCATTGAATACTTTACACGGCTACAAGCAGACCCTATTCCGCCATAAATTTCAAGTAAGGGATTGAACCAATTTACCAATATAAAGAAGGATAAACTAAAAAAACAGCATCTAAAAAAGGAACACTTCAGATGCTGCTCAAAACATGTTAAATTTAGCGGTTCACATACCTCAGGATGACGATCCCATTATCGACCATATATTCTTCCAACTTCAACTCAATTGGCGGATGCCCACCATAGAACAGCGGCCGCCCGCCTCCTAGAATGATTGGGATCAATCCGATGATATACTCATCAATACAATCCGCTTTTAAAAAAGTATTGATCAACTGACCGCCGCCAAAAAACAAGATATCTTTCCCTGCTTTTTGCTGTTCACTTTTGATGACATCAATAATATCACTGCCGTAAAATTTGACGTTATCGTAATCAGCTATCGGCGAATGGGTGGCTACATAAACGGTCTTCGTTTTGAATTCCAGATGCATATCTTGTTCATAGCACCTTTTTCCCATTACCACGATATCGACATTTTTTAACAACGTTTCATAATTGTACTGATTGTCCGTATTTAATGAACTGTCTTCGTACCCCTTGATCCATTCATAGCTGCCATCTTCATTGGCGATATATCCGTCTAAACTCATCGCTAAATTCATTATGATTTTTTTCATTCTAATTACTCCTTTTCAAGCTACCCTTCGTAGGCTTTTCTCAATTCAGCGATATTAATTTTTTTCATTGGAAGAAAAGCTTGTGTCACACGATCCAATTGTACCCGGTCTGTCGTATTCATCATGTCATTCATGATCGTAGGCGAAATTTGCCATGAGAATCCGTACTTATCTTTCAACCAGCCACATTGCTCAGCTTCTGGTACAAAAGATAAATTTTCCCAAAAATAATCAATTTCTTCTTGCGTATCGCAATTCACTAAAAATGAAATGGCTTCAGTAAACATAAACCCATGATCAATGACACTATCCATCGCTACAAAATTTTGACCTTCTAAATTGAACATTCCGTGCATTACTTTTCCACCCTGACCTTGTTTATCATCCTCGCTGTAATAACTCAACCCGTCGATGGCGGCATTCGTAAAGACTGAAGTATAAAATTCTATTGCCTCTTCTGCTTTGCCATACTGTTCACCTGTAAATAATATAGTTGGCGTAATTTTTTGCGAAATCAATTGATCTGGCAAATAGATAATTTGCCAAGAAAGGCCATACTTATCTTCTGTCCACCCATATCTCTCACTAAATGGATAAGTATCCAGTGGCATAAGAATTGAACCTTTTTTGGATAGTTGTTTCCATAAATGATTTACTTCTGCTAAAGTGTTACAAATGACTTGCAGCGAAACAGATGGATTTAATTTAAATGTTGGACCGGCAGAAATGGACATAAAAGTTTGGCCTGCCAGAGTGAACACGATGCTTTCTGCAGATCCAGAAGGCGTATCAGAGGGAGTGTCATTAAGGGTTACTACGCTGTCGATAGACGAATGATCAAATAATTTTATATAAAATTCCGCAGCTTCAAGACCTTCTTTATCATACCAAAGATGTGTAACAATTTTTTGCATGTGTATACCCTCCTTAGTTCTTCTAATTCAGTGAAAGTCTAAAAAAAATAAGTGTCAAAGCCTCTTAGTTCAGTTTAGGTAAACGTAACTAGCCTTAGTTCGAGCAACTCACTAGTTGCTTTCCATTTGAGTTGCAGTAACGAGCTTCAGTTCGAGCAACTCACTAGCCACTTTCCAGTTGAGTTGCAGTAACGAGCCTCAGTTCGTGTAACTCACTAGTCGCTTTTCAGTTGAGTTGCAGTAACGAGCCCCAGTTCGGGTAACTCACTAGGAGCTTTTCAGTTGAGTTGCAGTAACAAGTCTCAGTTCGGGTAACTCACTAGGAGCTTTTCAGTTGAGTTGCAGTAACAAGTCTCAGTTCGAGTAACTCATTGGTTACTTTTCAATTGAGTAGGGTCAACAAGACTTTGTTCGAGCAACTCACTAGCCACTTTCCAGTTGAGTTGCAGTAACGAGCCCCAGTTCGAGCAACTCACTAGGAACTTTTCAATTGAGTTGCGGTAACGAGCCCCAGTTCGAGCAACTCACTAGCCACTTTCCAGTTGAGTTGCAGTAACGACCCTCAGTTCGTGTAACTCACTAGTCGCTTTTCAGTTGAGTTGCAGTATCGAGCTTCAGTTCGTGTAACTCAGTAGTCGTTTTCCATTTGAGTTGCTGTAACAAGCCTAAGTTCGAGCAACTCACTAGGAGCTTTTCAGTTGATTTGCAGTAACGAGCTTCAGTTCGAGCAACTCGTCGTTGAATTCATCATGTTTCATCTTATAAGGTTTGCTTTTAGCCTTCGTAAACTTTTTTCAATTCAGCAATATCAAGCTTTTTCATTTTAAGGAAGGCTTCTGTTACTCGCTTCAGTTGGTCAGGATTTTTTGTTGCCATCATATCTTTTATGACCGCAGGAATAATTTGCCAAGACACACCATATTTATCTTTTAACCAGCCATAACGTTCTGATTCAGGTACAGCAGATAATTTTTCCCAATAATGGTCGATTTCCTCTTGCGTATCGCAATACACGATAAAGGAAATAGCTTCGTTAAATGTAAAGCCGTGTGACCCCCCACCATCCATCGCTACAAAAAATAATCCTTCCAAATCAAATAGCCCATACATAACTGTGCCAGCTTTATTCTGTTCATCATCCTCACCATAATAATGAAGGGCATCAATTGTTGCATTGAAAAATACCGAAGTATAAAACGTCATTGCTTCTTTTGCTTTGCCGCACTGTTCATCGGAAAAGAGCAAGGTTGGGACAATTTTTTGCGTGATGAATTGATTAGGTAGATATAAAATTTGCCAAGAAAGACCGTACTTATCTTCTGTCCAACCGTATTTATCACTAAACGCGTAGGCATCGAGTGGCATCAAAATATTGCCTCCGTCAGACAGTTCTTTCCATAAATATTCTGCTTCCTTTGCAGTATCGCAAAAGACTTGAAAAGAAACAGCTGGGGTAAACTTAAAGGAAGATCCGGCAGAAATAGCCATAAACGATTGGCCAGCTAATATAAATTTGACGGTTTCTACTGCTCCTGAAGGAATATCATAAATAGTCACATGAGTATTGAGCGAATGAATGTCAAATAATGACGAGTAGAATTCGGCTGCTTCTATTGCTTCTTTGTCGAACCAAAAATGCGGAATAATTTTTTGCATAGATAGTACCCTCCCTATCGCTTATTGCCCTTGTTTAGTTGAGTATACGCCACACAAAATTAATTGAAAAGTATCTTGCCTATCCTTTTAGAGAGCTGACTAACATCTGATATTCTGCTAAAAGAAGGCCTCCGTTTTTCAAATTGTTCCAAAGAATAATGATAAGTATCGTTCAATCAATCTGTTGTTCAATACAATAAAACTACCTGTTATTTTTCGAATTATTGGTATTAAAGGAAATTAATTAAAAAACAATTACATTTTAATGTCAAAGATAAAAAAGTGAGTGTTATATGAAATGATAACGTTTACACTATTATCATGTTATCTTTTTAACAAATAGGCATTTGAAATGGAGACCGAAGCATGAAAGAAGATTTTGAACGTGATCAGCAGCACGGTTACTACAATAACTGGCGAAAGAGCTATTATCAATTTAATGAGAAATCACACATTAACCATTTTCCTTCTCATTTAAGCGAAGTTTATGAATCGAATTACTGTTATAAAACGACCCTTATTCGAAAACCGATCAGCCCTTTATTGATCACGGATAAAACGATTTCTGCTCTGCTTGGGATTAGTTTTGAGCAATCCCATATTCTGGTAAATTCAAAAACCTTTTACATCAAAGATATTTGTGGTGTAAAGGATACGCCTTTTAATACGATCGTTTTTCAATTAGGTGCATTGCCGCTGAAGACAAAGGAAGATTCTCGTACCATCATGAACCGTTACTTCAACAAAGGACCCTTAAATTATCAAATCATTCAATACATTGGAAAAAGTCTAGGGTATCATCACCGCTGCCCTTTTGTTTCAGGTTATGAAATATTTGTACCTGAAAAAGGTTCCTCTACCGGTTCAACAAGTTGGTATGGGCTCCATCATATCCTAGATAGTGTGGAAGATAAAAAAGCGAACCATATCCAGGTTTATTTTCGCGAAGGGCATGAATTACAGCTGAACGTTTCGGCTCGCAGTTTTAATGAACAATTAGAGCGTTCGGTCAATCTTTCCATTCTTCAGCAAATGGTGATTGACGAACTAGTTGGGTTGTTCCACTATACTCGTATGCCTTACTTTACCGAAGAACTAAATATTGTCCAAAGGCGGCTAAAAGCCTCTACTTTCACTTCGACATTTCACTCAATAGAAAAAGTTCTGAACTTCATGTCAAACTATCGCGTAAACGAGATACTTGAAACGGTTTTTGGGGTAGGGAATCCTTATATTGAAGAAATCAGAAGGGATTTCACCCTGACCATAAAAAATAAACCGTCTTCTTTTAATGAATAAATCAAATAGGTCACGCTCAATTAAAACTGAGTGTGACCTATTTTTTAGTTAGCTGATTCTTTTAATTTTTTAAAACAAGCAAAAAATGGTTTAATTTTTCGGATACTCTTTTTTTCCATTGGTAAACCGTTTTACGGCTCACTCCTTGCTTTTCAGCAATTTCGGTAACCGATAACTGATTGACCACTGCATCTAATAAATAAGCTTGTTCATTTTTAGTTAAGAGCGGCAGCATCTCTTTCAATAGATCCATCTCTTGGTACGCTTGTTCGAATGGCAATTGCGTGTCTGGCTGATTGGACTCTAGTTCTTCTGGCCAAGGCATTTCACAATCCCATTTTCGCTTCTGTTTTCTTAACAAATCAAGCATATGCCAGCGGACTTTGGTGTACGCAAAACCAGTAAATTGATACAAAAATTCTTCTTGTTCTAGGTCTTCTGGAAATGTTTCATAAGCTTCTACCAGTTTTAACAATCCTTGTTGCACAAAATCATCGTAGTCTGCATGTTTCCAGTTCACGTTCAATTTCTTTAGTGCTCCATGGACGATTTTTGAATGTTGTTCAAAAAAGGCTTTTTCTTTGTCTTCGCTCAATGTTCTTATCATCTGTCTCAAATCCTTCATAGTGGTGTTACAAGGCCTTGTACCCTTACAGCATAACCAGTTATTGAAAAATCGACAATGAACCAAACTAGACAAAAAAACCGCCAAATCCTCACTAATGAGAGACTTTGAGGGTCATTTACCACTATTTGTTGGTACTGTATAATAAATTTCTTGCGGAATCAATGAGTTTGCTTGTAATAAGCCATGGTAACTCTTGAAGCCTGAAAAGAAAGTCTTCCAGCTTTCAAGCCTCAAACAGACCGTAATCGCTGAAGCTCTAACGCTCTATAATTCGCATTGAATACTTTACACGGCTACAAGCAACCTCTATTCCTTCAGAAATCTTTGGTATTGGGTGTTTTAAAATAAACTTATTCCAGAATCAGTTGGGTTGCTTTAAAATTTAAATATGAATCCATTGATGATCACGAATGCGGCAAGAACAATAAATAATGAACCTTTCATAAACCCAGTTGCTTCAGATTTTTTGTCAGCTTCAATTTCTTCATTAACTGACGACCTTTCTACCGTTTGAGCAACTTCTTCGATTGCTGACGTTTTTTCACTTGTCATGCTGTCTACATCTTCTGCTTTTTGTTCATCAATAAGTGAGCTGTTCTCCACCCCCACTGCTGCTGACACGTTTTCTTTACTCTCGACAGCATCCGACTCTGTTAACAAACTAAGAGGTTCTTCTTCTGACGTGCCACTTTCCGCTTCATTCTTGATTGGCATCTCTTTATCTATTTCTTCATCTATCGTTTCGGCATCTTCTTCTGCTATATCTTCTTGTACAGTGAAGTTCCCTATCGAAAGATCCGTTTGGAGCATCTTTTCTTTTGCTTTTATTCTTGTTTCCAGTTGTTTTATTTCTGCTTTTAATAAATCGATTTTGCTTTGATCGTCTGTCTCTTCTAATTCTTCTATCATCTGTTCTTCTAACAGTTGGTTGTTTAATTCTGCTAATTGTTCGTGCATTTTTGCTTGATCTAATTCGATTACAAAACGGTTATACAGCAAAAATGAATCGCCTTTGCTACCAACGGCACTCAGATACTCTATTACCCAATCGCCTACTAACTGGTTTGCGATTGAAGGCAACTTTCCTTCATAGGCTTTAGTTTCTTCGTTAAACGTTAAGGAGAGCGTCAATTGTTGGTCCGCTGTTTCTCCATCGAGAGATAATAAGCGGTAAGCAACCGTTACATTTGTCAATAAATCATCTTTAGCTGAATACAAACTAAATCGAGGCTTTTCACCAACTTTAACCGTATTTGGTTCAACTTTGATGGATGAGAGATCAAATAAGGCGGCAGGGTGCGGGATCACTTCAAAATCACCTTTTTTTAGTACTGATTCTTCGGTTATCAAGGCCCTCGTTTCTAATACACTCGAGACATTATTTTCCTCGACCCCAACCGCTTTTGTCAACGACCAAGTCCCAATACCTGTTTCTTTATTCGTTTCAAGTCGGCCTTCATATCGTTCTGTTTCACTATCATAAGTCAACGCAACTGTTGTTTCTGCCTCTGTGTCGCTCGAAGAATAACTTAGCATAATCGTTTCAAAAATTTGGTCTTCTGACAGAGTCAATTTGAAGGCTATTTGCTCACCAGCGTGTGCTTTTTCAGGCTCGATCATTAGCTTGTCACTAACAGTTATTTCATTCGTTAGAACAGGCTTCACATCCTCTTCAAGTTCTCTGGTCTCATCTGATGCAGCACTCTCTGATCCTACACTTGAGTCCATCTCATCATTTGCTGCCAAGACAGATTGGCTATTGAAATTGGCAAGCAGTATCAAACTCATCGCCAGCAGTAGATGTATTCCTTTTGATTTCATTTTATGTATCTTCCATTCTATATGTTATCTAATGGTCCCTTAGCTAGTTTAGCGCAAACAAAAAGTTAATCAATCTATTTAAAGGATTTGACATCAAATAGACAAAAAAAACTGAGACAATTGTCTCAGTTTTTTTGCCACAATTTGTTCATAAAATGAAAACTCCCAATTTTTTCTTTTGTATTTTTAATCTTTTTTTGGAAAGTTTATGCTAAAATTATTTGAATTCATTAAAGGTTTACATTTAATTTAATAGTACGAAGAATTTGTTCATCATCGTTATCAATGAGAACAAAATGTATCTCTTCAGCTAACCAACTATTCAAATCGTCAAAGGTATACTCATTTTTACGTAAAACTGTATCGATTGGACAATCGATCATACCATCAGCATTGACCAAAACATCACTACTCTCTACATCTAGCCGAATCGTTTGGTTTCTTCCTTTGATCACATAAATATACTCTGGTTGAAAAAGTTCTGGTTTAGTTAATTGCATTTCTGTTGTAATGTTTAATCCCTACTTTCGGTGTGTAGATTGTACAAACATCGTTAAGCTAAAATGTGTTGCTTAGTCTCAACTTGAGTTTGTTATTCAACTAGTATACCGAGTATTCATGGTTTTATAACCAAAAGTTACAATAATAACTGGATTAATTTTTTTAAGGAGGCAGTCAAATGACTGACATAAATGTACCCATCGGTTCCACACTAAAGACAATTAGAGAAAATAAAGGCTATACACAAAAAGAAATTTCTGATCATACGATGGCTCGTTCAACGTATACAAAATTCGAAAATGATGATATCACCCCTACGCTTTCAAAGTACCTTGCTATTTTAGATCATATGGATATGTCCCATGAGGAATTCATCTATCTTTTAAACGGTTTTGAATTAGGACAGAAAGAAATGATCCTTTATTTATTTAAACAACTAGAGAAAAATCCAACTCGTGAATTAGTTAATGAGATCATTGAAAAGGGCGAAACATTGGTGCAAGAGCGCTACGACCAATTGATATTAGACATTCTAAATGCTTGTCGCGGATATGCCGTTTTATTTGAAGGACAAGATTTAGCTACAGCAAAAGAATATGCGCAAAAAGTTTGGGATCGGATGGAAGCATTGGATAAGTGGTACCTAGCTGAACTGCACATTATCAATAGTATCTTGTATCTATTTGATAGTGAAACGGCTGCTTTATTCACAGAAAGAGCACTTGAAACATTAGTTCAATACCCCCATCTCGAAGAAGCACTCGTTTTAAAAACTAGCTTTTTGCTTCACTTGACCAATCTCTTGATGATGGATCAAAAATACGAGCAAGCCTTGTTTTACATCAAGCAAATGGAAAGCGAATGTTCTCGTTTGGACTACTCTGTCATGCTGGCAGCTGCTTTAGTACGCAAAGAAGTTTGCATGAAAAAAATCGGCGATGACTCTGAACCGGGACTTATTGACCAAGCTATTCGCATTTTCGATAGTTTAAACAAACAAAACTTAAAAGAACTAGTTGAAAAAGACCCTGAAAATTTTTTCAATCTTTATTCAAACTACCCTGTCGATAAAATACAAAGCGAACTTTTAACTCATTAACAAATTGATCTAGCTGCCAAGCAAACAGCCAAGAGTTTTTCCTCTTGGCTGTTTGCTTGCATTAAATAAGTTAGGCTCTAGTGATTACGGTGATGCCGGTAAAAAAAATACTTAGTCCCTTCCATAGCAGCGATGTAAAAACCAATCAGCAGTAAAAGAATAGCGATCACCTTCAATGGAATCGGTTCAAGTGAAAATAGCGAGGCTAAAGGAGTATAGGGAAGTAGCATGGTGACAACCCCTATGATCATCGTTGAACCGATAAGCAAAGGTGCTGGTTTACTTTTAAAGAAAGGTTTTTGGGTACGTATGACCATCAATGTAGCCAACTCCGTCAGAATGGAGAAAGTGAACCACCCGCTTTGATAGAGGCCTTGCGTCTCCCGAAAGATGCTAAATAAGATGAATGTAATCAGGTAATCAAATACTGAACTGACCAATCCAAAAGTAAACATGAAATGTTGAATAAATTTAATATCCCATTTGCGTGGCGTTTGCACCATTTCCTCATCGACCGAATCTCCAGATAGACTAAGAGCAGGAAAATCGGTCAAAAAATTGAGCAGCAAGATCTGTTTTGGCAACAACGGAAAAAAATTCAAAATCAGGGAAATTCCCGCAACGCTGAACATATTGCCGAAATTGGCACTTGTCGTTACCCAAATATACTTTAAGGTATTGCTAAAGGTAGTTCGCCCCTCCTCAATTCCTCGGTTCAATACGGACAGGCTTTTTTCCATCAGCACAATATCGGCCGATTCTTTTGCTACATCCACAGCATTATCAACTGAGATACTGACGTCAGCAGCATGCAAAGCCGGCAAATCATTGATGCCATCACCCATATAACCTACTACATGGCCTTTTTTCTTTAAAGCCAAAATAATTCGTTCTTTTTGGTTGGGATCCACTTCAGCAAACAGATTAATGTGTTCAATCTGTCTCCAAAGCGTCTCTTCAGTCATCAATCTCAATTCCTTGCCTGTTAAAGCTCCTGTTATCTTTATCCCAACCGCTTGGGCGGTATGCAAGGCAATCAACTTGTTGTCCCCCGTGATTATTCGTAACGCTACTCCTTTTCTGGCTAACTCTTGTATTGTTGGAGCCGCATCTTCTTTAGGATGATCGGAGAAAAGTAGGAACCCCATAAATACCATGTCTGACTCATCGGCTACGGTCACTTTTTTTGGGAATGCTGCTTTTTTTTGAGCAATTCCAAGTACACGTATCCCCTGCTCGCTCCAAGCTTTATAGCGTTTTTCCAATTCTGCTACAACGTTGCCATCCTTGGGGCGTTGCACACCATCCAGCTCGACAAAACGACAAACCTCGAACACACTGTTGAAAGCGCCCTTTACCACTAGTTTATCTTGACCAGCTTCACGATAAAGAACACTCAACCGTCTACGCGTGAAATCAAAAGCCACCTCATCTAATTTTTGTACAGTTGTAATATCTAGTTCCTTATACTTTTGGATAGTCTCATCTAAGCTATTTCTCATCCCTTTTTGCAGGGCAGCATTCAAATAAGCCAAACGAAAGACTGTTTCCGATTCTTGACTATTCAAATCCACTGCGCCATCTAATTGGATATCGCCATTTGTGAGTGTACCTGTCTTATCGGTACACAAGGTATCCATGCTGCCAAAATTTTCGATAGAATTCAGTCGGCGGACAATAACACCGCTTTTAGCCATCACCCGTGCTCCTTTTGATAAGGTGATGCTGATAATGGCCGGCAGCAATTGCGGTGTGATTCCGACTGCTAAAGCAACCGAAAAGAGCAATGAATCGATGGCTGGTTTATCCAATAAAACGTTAATAGCGAATACGGTCAGCGTAAGAATCAACATAATTTGCGTTAAAAGGAAACCAAAATGACGTATACCTTTCTCAAAATCGGTTTCTGGCGGGCGTAGCGTCAGCTGTTCTGCGATCCTACCGTATTGGGTCGCAGTTCCAGTTTCTATTACAAGTTCAATCGCATTGCCGCTAAATACGCTAGTCCCCATAAAAACGCAATTTTGCCGTTCTTCTAGTTCACTGTCTTTTAAAACGGCTCCCGCTATTTTTTTAACTGACATTGATTCTCCAGTCAACAATGATTGATTCACATACAAATCATCGCTCTCCAGTATGAGACCATCTGCTGGGATCATGTTGCCTCCAGATAGTTGAATGATGTCTCCTGGTACTAAAAACTGTGAGGGGATATCGCTGAATTTTCCATCTCGTTTCACGGAACATGTAATTTGAACCTTTGACCTTAATTTCTCGATGGCCTGTCCAGCGCTATACTCTTGATAAAAACTTAATAACGCACTACCGAAAACGATTAAAAGGATGATCTGTGCATCGAACCAATCACCGGTTACTGCAGAAATAGTAGTAGCAAAGATCAAGATAAGAATAATTGGATTCTTGAATTGATTCAAAAACAGTGTCAGCTGAGAAAGTCTCTTCTTAGGTTTTATAACGTTTTCGCCATAGGTGGTTAATCTTGTTGCTGCTTCCTTTGAACTCAGTCCATCCGGGCTAGAACGGACGTGATCCAACGCTTCTGAGGAAACTAAGCTCCAATATGGAACATCTTTTATTTTTTTCATAGCCTTCCCTTCTTTACGTTATTTTTTTATAGTAACCCATTAAATTAGAACGGTCTCATTTTAAGTAAAGTATAACGGCAAATGGTTTATATACAAAGAGATAAGCTAGACTAAAAATTTTATGGATCTTACTTTCTTTTTCACGGTCCAAAATTGAGTTCCCTAGCCTTTTATGCTAAACTAAATTAGCGTAAAAGGAAGCGCTTACTTATTTCGTTGTTTTTTGTTTGTTTTTACAAAAAAGGAGGAGGAAGTTAAGATGACAAGTTTTGTAGAATGGGATTTTTTGACCGAGTTTGTGGAAAAAGCTTTTATGGCTTATGGAATACCGGAAGCAGATGCGAAGATCTGTGCGGACGTTTTATTACAGTCAGATAAAAAAGGGATCGAGAGTCACGGAGTCAATCGTTTTAAACCGATCTATATCGACCGGATCAAAGATGGTATCCAAAATCCGGTAACTGAATTTGAAATCGTACGTGAAACACCTACAACCGCAGTAGTTGATGGACATGACGGCATGGGCCAAGTAATCGCCCATCGTTCGATGCAAATGGCCATTGATAAAGCTAAAAAATACGGTATGGGCATGGTAGCCGTGCGGAATTCTACCCATTTTGGCATTGCCGGTTATTATACAGATATGGCGGCAGATGCTGGTTGTATTGGTATGGCTGGAACAAACGCCCGCCCTTCCATTGCGCCAACATTTAGTGTGCAAAATAAATTGGGTACGAACCCATTGACGGTCAGTTTTCCTACGGATGAAGCATTCCCATTCTCATTAGACTGTGCAACTTCCATCATCCAACGAGGCAAGATCGAACTTTATGAACGCGAAGGCAAAGATACTCCGGCTGGAACAGTCATCGCCCATGATGGATCTGTCATGACGGATTCTCCAACAATTCTAAAAGCTCTACAATCTGGCGAAGCAGCTCTTGCTCCACTGGGAGGGATCGGCGAAGATCTTTCTGGTTATAAAGGTTATGGTTACGCTACGATCGTTGAAGTTCTTTCATCTGCTTTACAGCAAGGGAATTTCTTAAGCATGTTGTCTGGTATCGGTGAAAGCGGTGAAAAAATCAAATTCCATTTAGGTCACTTCTTCATCGCCATTGATACGGAAGCCTTTATGGGTCTAGAAAGTTTCAAGAAAACGACCGGTGACATCATGCGTGAATTGCGGGCTGCTGAGAAAGCTCCTGGCGCTGAACGGATCTATACTGCCGGAGAAAAGGAATACTTAATTTGGCAAAAACGTCAAAAAACTGGTCTGCCGGTTAGTGAACCCGTTCAAAAAGAACTGATTGCGATCCGCGACGATGCCGGATTGACCGATTACCGCTTCCCATTTGAACAGTAAGGGAGACCCTATTATGGATAATAAAAAAGAAGCACTTGCAAAACATTATGAATGGAACGGAAAAATTGAAGTCATGAGCCGCGTTCCGCTCAACAGTCGGGAAGATCTGGCACTCGCCTATACGCCCGGCGTGGCTGAGGCTTGTTTAGCTATTGAAAAAAATTCTGATGAAGCTTATAAATTGACGCGGAAAAACAATCTGGTAGCCGTCATCACGAATGGAACGGCTGTGCTTGGCCTAGGTGCTATCGGACCAGCAGCTTCAATGCCAGTAATGGAGGGCAAATGTGTTTTATTTAAAGCCTTCGCTGATGTTGACGCCTTCCCTATTTCCATTCAATCAAGAGATGTTGATCTTATTGTGCAAACAATCGAGCAGATCAGCGGCAGTTTTGGCGGGATCAATCTTGAGGACATTGCAGCACCTGAATGTTTTGAGGTTGAACGCCGCTTGAAGGCTGCGCTGGATATTCCAGTGTTCCATGATGATCAACATGGAACAGCTGTCGTCGTTGCAGCCGGGCTGATCAATGCTTTGAAACTAGTTGATAAATCTTTTGCCGGCATCAAAGTCGTCGTCAATGGAGCTGGGTCAGCCGGTATTGCTGTTGCAAAACACTTATTGAACTTTGGTGTGCAAAATCTGATTTTAACGGATAAGTCTGGCATTTTAGCTAGTGATACGCCTGATTTAAATAGTGAACAGCAACACATGATGACCGTGACTAACTTAACGAAGCAACATGGTGATCTGACCTTGGCATTAAAGGATGCGGATGTTTTCATCGGTGTATCAGCAGGGAATATTTTGAAACCGTCTATGATTCTAAATATGAAGCCAGATCCAATCGTTTTTGCTATGGCTAATCCTGTACCAGAGATCATGCCTGAAATGGCAGCTACAGCTGGTGTCGCCGTCATAGGGACTGGGCGCAGCGATTATCCGAACCAAGTCAATAATGTCTTAGCTTTCCCCGGGATATTCAAAGGTGCTCTAAGTGTTCGAGCTTCTGATATCAACGAAGCCATGAAAGTAGCCGCTTCTCATGCGATTGCTTCGCTGATTACTAGTGACGAATTAAAAGCGGACTATGTGATCCCCGATGCGTTGGACCCAAGAGTCTGCCCTGCTGTTGCTAAAGCTGTAAAAGAGGCTGCTATTGAGACACAAATTAATCGCATTTAACGATGTATGCTTTACTAGTTAAAGGTACTAATTTAAACATAAAGGGTACTTAACAAAATAATATTAGTACATTTTAAATGAAATTTGTGTAGGAATAGGATTTGCTTGTAGCCGTGTAAAGGATTCAATGCGAATTACAGAGCGTTAACGCTTCAGCGATTACGTCCTGTTTGAGGCTTGAAAGCCTTAAGACTGTGCGTTTCAGGCTTCAGGCGCTCCCATGGCTCCACAAGCAAATCCGTCTATTCCAGAAGAAATTTCGTGTCATCAATACTATCTATTGAATTCAAATAAATAACCTGATAACCGCCATAGAGAAAATTGGCCGTTATCAGGTTATTCTTTTTTAATAGGTATCACTTGTCCAGCCATTGGCTTTGTAAGCATTCACCATGTTCTTATTGTGCTCATCCGTTGCATAGTTGATTTCTAAAGGTCTTAAATGGATTGCAATCGTTTCTGCTGCTTTATTTTTGTCTACTGAAATCACTTCGATCTCAACAGGATCCACAAACATAGAATCTTTGATGAAATCCCCTTTTCGCGGAATATTGATTGATTCAAATGGTTTTGTCAGCGTGATTACTTTCTCTTCAGGGCTTTTTACATTGATCGTACGATAAAGTGTCATTTCCATTATCTTCCCTCCAAACTTCTGTCGTTAAGTAAATCATATCATACCTTTGGAAACGCGACGAATAGAACACTCAACGAATAGGCTAATTGGGAAATATATGCTCACTATTTTTCAATTAGTTAACAGTTTGGGACAAACTGGACAAATAAGGTCTATTTTTGAGTTTACTTGTCCACTTCTCCTACTTTCGGGACAAGCAAGTCCTTTTTTTGCGCTTACTTGTCCAATTACCAAGCTTTTGGGACAAGCACATCCTTTTTTTGTGTTTACTTGTCCAATTACCAAGCTTTCGGGACAAACAAGTCCTATTTTTGCGCTTACTTGTCCACTTATCTATTTTGACAATAAAAAAAGACATCGTTTCTATACAAGTGGTATAGAAACGATGTCTGACTGCTTATTTTAGAATTCTTCCTCTTCATCGTCTTGATCATCTTGATCAGAATCTTCAGCTGACCATGGTACGATCCCTCGCTGAGCTTCGTTGATTACAGAAGCGACTGCATCTTGGATGGAAGAACCAATCATTTGTTGATTGATCGCATCAATAAACATTGGTAAATTGACACCTGCGATCACGTGGACTTTCTTTTGTTGTTCCGCTGCAAGTGAATTCACAGCTAAAACAGCTTGGTTGTACAGACTAGCGCCCGCTAGATCTACGAAAATGATGACACCATCATTTTCGTCAACCGCTTTGATTTCATTTAAAAATTTCCCATGTAAATCTTGCACATTATCTTCTTGAAACAAGTTTAATGTTTTAATATTTTCGGTGCTGCCTATGATCAAATCGGCTGCACTGACAATACCATTACTCATCTTTCCATGTGTAGCAACGATGATCCCAATCATTTATTATTCCTCCCGACTAGCTGTTTCAAATAAAGTAATACTTCGTTCATGTTCGTATCGCTCAATTGATTCTGCTTCAAATCGTCTTTACTCAATGTAAACCGATCTTTTTCTTTGGTGGCGCTGATGACGTAAACTAAGCGATCATTCGCAATCTCAGGCGAGACAACTGTCTCTACTGAATTGCTAGAAGTGGCTAATTTACGATTACTCATCACTTGGTATAATTTTTTTTCTGAACCAATACTATCTAACATATAGACAGTGGCATTGCTCTGATTCATGACTTTTTCTAAACCGGCATTATTCGTACAACCGGCATCTAGGAAAGCAAATGCTAGTTTTTCATTTCTAAAATTTTTCGTGCTATACAACTGCACTAGAACAGAAGATGTATTTCGAATCAAATTGTGCTTATTCGGCCAGCCTCTAGCTATGCTCTTTAAAAACAAGAAATAGAGAACATAGAATAGAATGCACAGCAGCGAAACCGGGCTTATCAAAGCATTTGTTTGGAATACCGGCATAGCCACTTGCCATGTAAACACTAACCCTACGATGATGTATAAGATAGCCGAAAGAAAAATGAATCTCATCGTGTTTTTCTTTCGATCTGCTACATCAAAAAATTGATACGGACCAAGATGAGCTGCTGGAGTATCATAATAAGTGCAAATAATTGTATCTGCTTTTTTTATGTCTCCAACATAAAGATTTTTATATTCTACAAGATCTTTCTCATTCAATTTAAAGGTCTCCAGCTCAACATCTGATCTGAATTGACGAATGTCAGCTGTCAAACTTTCTAAAAAACGATCTTTTCGTTTTCGCGTATAACGCTTCCCAAAAATGGAATGATAGCGAACATACCAATCTTCTAATTGTTCATCTTGTTCCATCAATTATCATCCTAACTCATTATAGATTAAATTTTGCCAAAACTTCTTTCAAATTAGTTCTTGGAGCAGAAGGTGTTGCTTGGAAATAGATATCTTCCACATGGTACTTTTCATCGAGCTCTTTTAATTTTAACGCATCTTCTCTATTTAGGTAAACTGATTTTGTAACAAAAATATCCTCTTCCCCTTTTTGAGCGATACCGCCGATATTTATTTCTTTCATTGGAACACCATGTTTCACCAATTCATAGATAACATCGACTGTTTTGGCGATCAAGATACAGCTGTATTCTTTGAACTCGAATTCATCCCAATAGTATTTGCATTTTTCTAGAGTCATAACGACTGTTTTCTTTCCAGTACGTCCTCCAGCACTTTTATACAAACTTTTCATAAATTTATCTTTTGCTACAATATCATCTACAACGAACAATGAATTTACTCCGTCGCGTCCAGAAAGTGTCAGCATTACTTGTCCATGGATCAAACGCTCATCTATACGCGCTAAGTTTACTACTCCCATTGATTTCAACTTCCTTTCTTATGCTTGTTTCGATTCTTAATTGATTATAAAATTCCTACTGCTGCTAATACGATCAAGATCAATGTTAACCATAACAGTGCTCTCGTAACTTTTAATCCCTTCTTGACATAGTACCAATAAATACCCATAACGGTTGCAAGTGGTAGTATACCTGGCAAGATAGTGTCCAGCGTTTCTTGAATGATAAACGGCCTTCCAGAGATCATGAATTCCAAGGAAGAGGAGACCGTTACATAGTTTCCGGCTAAGATCCCCATCATGAACAATCCTAAAATAGACAACAATTCGATTGCATTTTGAACTCCTGCACTTTCCATTAGTCCTGTAGCACTTTTACCCATGACGAACCCTTGACGAGCAAAGAATAAACCAATCAACACTTGGTAAGTGGCAAAAGCGATGAATGGGAATAACGCTCCAGCAGCTGATCCATTTTGAGCCCAAGGAATAGCGATAGCAATAAAGATATATTGGATCGTTCCTGAGTCGATCGAGTCACCAATACCAGATAAGGCACCCATTAGACCGGCCTTAGTATTGTACATTAAATCATCTGTCATGACGATCTCTTCGTTGTTTTGTTCTTGTTTGGCACGTTCTTGTTCCATTGAAGACATTAAACCGGTTAAGATCCCGCCACCCCATGTTAATTGGGTATTGAAGAACAATAATTGTCTTTTATATGCTGCACGTAAAGCATCATCGTCTTTGTATAGTTTTCGTAAAACAGGCATCATACCGTATAGTAAAGATGGTGCAAGGTAACGCTCAAATGAATGAGGAATCTCATTTGCAAAGTGCCATCTTAAGTAAGCTATCGAAACATCCTTGTTTGTCAGTTCTCCTAGTTCCATTTCTTTAGTGCTCTCAGTAAGCGTTGCTTGTTGTGTGTCAGTCGTCATTTTTAGTGCTCCTTTCGCTCATTGTTTTTTTTAGAAATCATCGTCGTCATCATCATCGGGTCCGTTAACATTATTTGTTCCGTTTGCCGAAGATGCATTTGCAGTATTGTTGCGACTAAGTACGAATATTGCTGCAATCAATGTCCCTACAATTGCGTAAGTTACCATTGTAATGCCTATATCTTTGAAGACTACACTGATAAAGTAAGCTAGTAAGAAAAACACCATATAATCGCGACGTCCAATAACATAAATGGTAGTAGCGATACCAATAGCTGCTAATCCGCCACCGACAACTTCAAGGATGTGTAAGAATACTGTGCCTTCCAAAGTTGCGATAACATCCGCAATGACTGGGGCTCCCCAATACAAAGCACCGAAAACTAGTGGTACGAATAAGATGAAAGAAGCAATGACTGGATAAAAAACGATTGAGCGAGCAATGGCACCGTGGTCTAATTTTTCGACCGCTCTATCTGTATATCTTCCGATAAATGTATTGATAAAGAAACGGAATTGGTAGAGATAAGATCCTAATAAACCAACTGGAACGGCGACCGCGATCGCAGCCTCAGGCGAAAGATCTCCCAACAAAGCTACTGACACAGCAACAGCTGCAGCAATCGATGGTTCAGAAGGCATTGTACCCCCTGGAGAAAATACCCCCATATAAATCAATTGGATGGCTGCAGTGATGATCATTGCACCTGCAACATCTCCCATTACGATACCAACTATTAAACCGGTCATTAATGGCGAAAAACGTAGTGTTAACGTAGCCCCACCTAAAAATGACCTTGACATGATTGCAGCTACCCAAAGTGCGATAACCAGACTTTGCCATATTGATAATGTTTCCATTTCTTATTACCTCCTTATTTATTGATAAAATTTTCTAAATCGATCAGTGTTGTTGTTAATCGTTCTTCATTTATTTGTAACGGCAGCAGATGAACTTTTTGTTTGCTGTCGATCAATTGGACAATCTTTTTTAACGTACTTTCAGACATCGGATACACACCCATCTCTGTTAACGATTTGGGTAACTGCAGCGATTCATAAAATGGGATCAATTCATTGATCGTAGACCATTTTTTTTCTAATGCTAGCTGATAAAAGATACCATATGCTACCTTTTCACCGTGTAAGTATTCATGCACCTCTGGTAGATAAGCCGAGATTGCATCATGGATCGCATGGGCCGCTGTATTTCGCGCATATTTATCGCCCAAGCCGCCAACCAAACCAGCGATTGCAAAAATGATCTCTGAAATATGAATAAATTCAGCTGATATCGTTTTTGTTTCCATATCCATGATTGCTTTTTCAGCTTCTGCCAGCACTTTTTCTTTGCACATACGAGCAGCAAAACGTGCCATCTGTGGAAAAGGTTCGTCGTTAAAAGCTTCTTGCTCTAAAATCAAGTCTGACTCATACCATTTTGCCAGCGTATCAGCAATTCCAGCAATAAAGTAATTGACCGGTGAATCGATCACTAGTGTTGGATCGGTGATCAGGAAAGCGGCTTGCCGCTTGACATGCTCGGATTTCCCTTCTGCTAAACCATTGTCATGATACATGACCGAGAGCGGTGTCCATGGTGCACAATTGCTAGCCAGTGTCGGAACGAGGCCGAATTGCGTATTGGTTAAATGGCTAGCATATAAAACTAAATCGGATAATTTACCTCCGCCGACTCCGATAACAAAATCAATCTTATTTTTTTCAATAATTTCTGTAATACGGTGACATTCGTTATAACTGCATTCTCCATGATATTGTTCATAGATTATTTCTTTGTCTAGCTGCATCACCTTAGTTAGGTAAGGTTTTGCTTTTCCCCAAGATATGCTGCCATGTACGATCAATATCCGACCAGCATCATATTCTTGAAGTAGCTCCGGAATCAAGTCTATCGATCCCTCACTATAACGGTAAAACTGCGGCCCTCCCTTCACGTTTAGATCTGTAAGCATTCACACCACTCCTTCCTAATTCAAGTAAGAACTACTGCTCTGTACGGCTCTATTTGGAAGAATACCTTGTGTGATCCGCTCACAATCGGCAACACATTTATTTCCCATTTCTTCAAGGCATTCCATCGTGTAAGCTGAAGTATGCGGCGTTATGATAACGTTCTCAAAATCAAGGTAAGAGTGGCCTGCACGACCGGGTTCAACTTCCAGCACATCGGTCGCAAATCCAGCAATTTTGCCGGCTTCCAATGCTTTGATCAATGCCGCTTCTTCGATCAATGCACCTCTAGCCGTATTCGATAGATAAACATTGTCCTTCATTTTTGCAAACTCTTTTGTTGAGAGCATATGGTAATTATCGTCTGTTAGACTTGCACATATACAGATGGCATCTGCTCTTGCTAAAAGCTCATCTAACGCCACTTTTCTTGCACCAAATGCTTCAATCTCTACTTTTTCTTTATTGGGGTCGTATGCCAGCACCTCACAGCGGAAACCATAATGAAGGATCTCAGCAACGCGGCTGCCAATGTTTCCGATTCCGATAACACCTACTGTTTTCCCACCAAGAGCGTGACCGACAAATTGAGCTCGTTCTTCCCATTTGTCTTGCACGACGCTTTGATAAGCTAGATTAGTTTGTCTCATGACAGTCAATAAATTGGTCACATTATTTTCGGCAACTGCATCCCGCTCAATCAAAGCCGGCACGATCGATACGATCGTGTTGTGCTGCTTAGCTGCTTTCAAATCAACATTATTAAAGCCGATGCCATGTCTTGTGATCAATTTTAATTCATCTTTATGATCAAAGAACGCTTGTGTAAAAAAGGGTGTTACGCTGGCAATAATCATGTTGAAGCCCTTTAATTCTTCTGCCAACGTCTTTCCATCGATTGCACTATCAAAAGTAAATTTTTGCACCTCTCCTAATTGTTGCAAACGCTTTAAATGGTCTGGAAAAATTTTTCCAAAACTACTTGAATTGACGATTGCGATTTTGTTATGTCCACTCATTTTTAGCGTTCCCCATTTCTCGTAACTTTATGACCGCCGAATTGATTGCGCATCGTCGCTACGACTTTTGCTGAAAAACTGTCATCGATTTTTGATACGTTACGAGCGAACAATGAACTTGCAATAACCGGAACAGGGATATTTAAATCGAGTGCCTCAACGACTGTCCATTTTCCTTCGCCACTGACATCTACGACACCTTTAATATCGTCCAATTTAGGGTCACTCTTGAAACTTTCTTCGGTCAATTCCATCAGCCATGAGCGGATAACTGATCCATGATTCCAAACAGAAGCGACTTTTTCGAAATCATAATCGTATCTCCCAGCATGTAAGATATCGAATCCTTCACCGACAGCTTGCATCATACCGTATTCGATGCCATTGTGGACCATTTTCAAGTAATGTCCGCTACCGGATTCTCCTGTATAAAGATAACCTTGATCACAAGCCAGTGCAGCAAAGACGGCTTCTGTTTCTTCGAAAACATCAGCGTCTCCGCCAACCATCAGACAAGCTCCTGATTGAGCGCCTTCCATTCCACCTGATGTACCGCAATCTAGAAAACCGATTCCTTTTTCTTTAGCTCGTTCATAATTTTTCACACTGTCTTTAAAATATGAATTTCCTCCGTCTATCAAAATGTCACCTGGGTGCAATTGATTGCTAAGTGTTTCCACTAATGCATTAGTGATTTCTCCTGCCGGTGTACTTAAAAAGATGATCTTTTTTTCTTCTAAACTTTCGAGAAATTCTTTTTGTGAGTTGGCAATTGCTAAATGACTTTCAGAAGCTTTTTGGCGTGCTTGGATCGAAACATCGTAACCCACTACAGCGATATTACTTTCTTGTAAATTCAAAGCTAAGTTCAAACCCATTTTTCCTAAACCTATAATACCTACTTTCAAGTCTTCTCCTCCTCTTTGCTTTTCTCTTTCATAACCCAATTGTAACAAAAAATTTTTATTTGTAAAGGGCTTTCATAAAAAATATTTTTTATTCGAAAAATGTAGTATACTATTATTAAAGAGGAGTTGAACTTATATGTCCTATAATTATTTAGAAAAATTGCTAAGGCCTTACATGAAAGGTTTTAACGATACTGAGAAAATCATCGCCGACCATTTCATTAAACTGGGCAATGAAGTAGTCAATAAAACGCTTTCTAATTTAGCAGATGACACCGGCCTTTCTGAGGCTACTATTTTCAAATTTGTTAAAAAAATCGGTTACGACGGCTTCCCCAATTTCAAAATTTCGGTAGCTTCTAATTTTCGAACGATGGAAGAACGGAAAAATGAATTAGCCGTTTTTTCTGACATCAGTAAAGAGGATTCTTCGTACACGATCGCTCAAAAGCTGGTTTATTCCAATAAACTCGCACTCGATAACTTGGTTGAATCCCTTGATGAAAAGAAGATCAATCAAGCGTTGGACTTAATGTATGGTTCAAGAGCCCTACACTTCTTTGGCCAAGGAGCTTCATCCGTGATTGCACTAGACAGCTACCACAAATTTCTACGCACAGGGTTCTACTGCAATTACATTGCTGATTACCATATGCAATTGAGCTACGCTACAAAGCTTGGCTCAAATGATTGTGTCTTTTTATTTTCACACTCTGGCGAGACAATTGAAACGATTGAAGTGGCGAAAATTTTATGCGCCAATCACGTCAAAATTATTGTCTTGACCGGCAACCACCACACGGATCTAGTGAAACTTTCGACTGTCGCATTTATTGTCGATTCAGAAGAATCTGTTTTTCAATCAGAGACACTCACCTCACGGATTCTTTATATGACGATCATTGATATTCTCTATGTGGCCTTGATGTACCATGATGAAGCCAAAAATAAAGAGTCACTAGAGAAGATCCGCAAAGCATTAGTGATTACTAAAAAAAGAAGGCCATTGCGATGACCATTAAAGCAATCGTATGCGATATGGACGGAACGCTGCTTACTTCTGATCATACGATAGCCCCTAAAACGTTCAGTAAATTGATGGAGCTGCAAACTAAAGGCATCCAATTGATTCTGGCTAGTGGGCGTAGCTATATCCGCTTGTTGCCTGATGCTCTAAAATTGCAGATGGATAAACATGCTGGCTTGATGATCGATGTCAATGGTACGTCAATTTACCACGTTGAGACCGCTATACGCGACCGAATCGGTCTATTAGAAGGATCTTTTATTACTGAACTCAATCAATTCTTCTCGCTCTTTACGGTGGAATTGCAATACAGTCAAGATGATACGATCTATACTTATTTGCCCGATGAAATCTACACCATCAAACAAAATATCCGCGGGGAAATGCGTCTGCCAGATGATTATCCTTGGATGGGCGGGATGTATGGCTGGTTATGCGACACTCGTGACGGTTACCCTAATCAACATATGATTCGCAGTTTGGCAAATACGCCAACTTCTTGCAACAAGATATCCGTCGTCCAAGAGCCAGGCTATATGTCCTTTGTTCGTGATACGCTAAAAAATCATCCAATCTACGAGCAATATGAATACGTTTTCTCAGACGAACGTAAGATGGAAATCACCAATAAAGCGATCACCAAAGGGAATGCTCTGGATCTCATTATGGCAAAACAAAACTTCCAGCATGATGAAATGGTCGTGTTTGGCGATAGTGAGAACGATATCTCGATGTTCAAAAATAAAAAGTATTCAGTTGCTATGGGCAATGCGCTCGCTTCCGCAAAGCAACAAGCTAACTACACTACTGACAGTCATAATCATGAAGGGGTCTATAATATGTTGGTCCGTTTAGAAGATCTAGGGCTGTTTGAATAAGGAGTAAAAAGCAAAGAAAAGGATGCTTTTTAACAAATAGTATTGGTGCAATAAAATAAAATTTCTTCTGGAATGGACGGTTTTGCTTGTGGAGGGCCATGAGAGCGCCTGAAGCCTTTTGTCTTCCAGGCTTTCAAGCCTCAAACAGTGCGTAATCACTAAGGCTCTAACGCTCTGTA
>NZ_JAGGRF010000001.1:79563-225563 GCF_018612935.1 Carnobacterium sp. ISL-102
ATTCCGACAGAAATTTGGTGTTATCAATTTATCTAACATAAGAATAAAAAGTTGTATAATTTTTGGCTCTACGTCAAATGGTGTCGATATTTAAAAATAAAATTTCTTCTGGAATAGACGGGTTTGCTTGTGGAGAGCCATGAGAACGCCTGAAGCCTTTTGTCTTCCAGGCTTTCAAGCCTCAAACGGAGCGTAATCGCTAAGACTCTAACGCTCTGTAATTCGCATTGAATCTTTTACACGGCTACAAGCAACCCCTATTCCGACAGAAAATTTGTGTCATCAATACTATAAACTCGATATAAAAAACCTGATAACTACCTATTTAGTAAAGGTAGTTATCAGGTTTTTATTTTTTTAATAAGCACCACTTACTATATAAGTAGCAGCCAGTTTTCATATTAATAATGCAATAAAATACTAGTTTTATCTTTTAGCCAAGCTTAGTCTTTCTTGAATTTTTTTGATATGTAGCTTTTTTGTTTTCTCATCAGCATGCATGTACGGTTTAAGTATTTGAAAATAAGATTTCATCTCCTCTGAAGTTAATCGAGGCTCGCTACCTAGTTTACTTTTTAAAATTTGCTTCAATAGATCTCGTTGAAAAACTTGAACATTAGAACTGGTAACCGTAATCTCCTTTAACTCACAATGATTGCTAAAAATAATGAATGAGTGCACCAAAGAGTCATCAGTGATAGCTAAAACGTCTTTTAAAGCTTTGATATGCCCTTTATTTTGCCAAATAGGGTTAAAAAAACTGAACTGCTGATTATTTGGGAAAGTTTGGGTCCAGCTACGGGTTTTTTCATCGCCAAAAATCCATCCACTGTAATTCTTTGACTCCACAACGAACAAACCAGATTTTGTAATCAACAACAAATCAATTTCTGTTGTACTCCCATCTTTTTTGGGGATGTAAAGATTCGTCAATAAAAGCTTTTCCCCTTTTACTTTTTCAAGACTGAGGTATATCTTGTATTCACCCTTATTTCCTTTATTAAAAAAGGTTTGCCAAAAATTATGATTACTTGCGTGTCGATAATTGGAAGTTTTAAAGTCTATATAAATTTTTAGTTTCAACATTACAAATCCAATAATATATATGACAACTACATTGAAAATAAGTTCTGCCATTAAAGTTGCTTCCTCCTTGGTTAATTATAATTCATTAGACCTTATTGATCATAAGCTAGAATAGTACTACAAAGCAATGGCCTAAACCATCTTAACACCGAAGAACTGGTAATGATAGAAGCTTACACCCATTAAACGCTTTCACCTTAACTAATAGTCTATCTGCTTCACTAATAATCTCAATTTTTTGCGTACTCTAATAAAGAGGAGGCGAAAATTATAATAATAGTCAAAAATAGAAACAAATCGAACTATTTGCGTGCCGTAGAAGCTTTGGACAAACGAATGACACTGCCTGATGAAGAAGCACTTCATTTATTGAATATGCAAAAAGGATTTAAAGGAGAAGTTTTGTTTGATTCGTTATTGGAAGAATTTTTAGACATAGATGCATTGATACTGAATGATTTGATGTTTACAGAAAAAGGAAGTACATTTCAAGTCGATTCATTGATTCTGACAGGTGAAAAAGTCCTGTTGTTTGAGGTGAAAAATTACGAAGGGAATTTTCAATTCAAATCGCATCACCTCTTGACTTCTTCAGGCAAAGAGATCGGTAATCCATTGAATCAATTGGATGATACTGCTATCAAGATGCGGCAACTTCTGAGTAAATGGAATGTCAATCTAACGTTTGAGCCTATACTCATTTTTGTGAATCCTGCTTTTACACTCTACAACGCGCCAAGCGGCAGTCCAATCATTTTTCCTACACAAATTAAGGAACAACTTTCCCGAATGAACCGGATTGCTTTACCACTATCGAAAAGGCATCACCATTTTGCAGATAAAATGATGGAAGAAAATCAAGAAGAAGCTGCTTTTCAGCGGAAGTTACCGAGTTACACTTATGATCTACTCAAAAAAGGGCTATGGTGTATCGAATGTGCCTCTCCTGATTTATCAAATACTCAACGGACCTGTACCTGCAGAGCTTGCGGATTTAAAGTCTCCGTCGAAAAAACTGTTTCGCATCAAATAAAGGATTTCAAACTACTGTTTCCTGATTCCAAAGTAACAACCGCTGCTATCTTTAACTGGCTCGGTTCCACTATTTCAGCGGAAAGAATTAGGAAAATCTTATTAAAAAATCACAAAATTTGCGGAGCCACTTTTGGTTCTTATTATGAATAAAAAATCTTTTTAAGATGTAGATACTCGTCCGATGACGAGTATCACCCGTTCAATCTCTTTCTAGCGAGTTTCTTTTGTTATTATCGCTTAGATTCGGTCGATTCAATTGCGATTCAGCTTTGAGCTGCTCGAACGGAGGCTAGTTACCGCAACTCAATTGGAAAACGCCTATCGAGTTACCCGAACTGAGGCTCGTTGCTGTAACTCAAATAAAAAAACGCTTCTGAGTTACTCGAACGGAGGCTAGTTGCTGCAACTCAATTGAAAAGTGTCTAGTGAGTTACTCGAACGGAGGCTCCTTACTGCAACTCAAATGAAAAGTGTCTAGTGAGTTGCTCGAACTGGGGCTCGTTGACGCAACTCAAATGGAAATCGACTAGTGAGTTACTCGAACTAAAGACTATTGCCTCTTCCCAAATACGATACGCTAAGAAAGAACGAAAGAAAGCCTCAAGAATTTGCATTCTTGAGGCTTCTTCCTTTACTAATGAAGCTCTTTTACAGGTACGTCGAATCGCTCTTTCAACAATTCAAACCATATACTGTAACCTTCTCCATTTGGGTGGACATCATCAGCTAAAACATCTCCAATTGATAAATTGCGTTCTTCGATCTTAGTTTGCATTAAATGATAAATATCAATAAATGGCCACTGCTGTTCTTTAACGTATTCAGAAATCTCATTATTGTATTCGTCATAGGTAAATTGATTACCTGTTAAAAATACATCGTTATAAATAGTAGGATTTGCCGTTTGCACAATGACCAACGTATCTGGCAACTCCTCATTCAACATGTCCATGATCCAGTCGATATCCGCTTTCGTTTGGTCAATACCGCTTTGCGGATAACGGTTATTATTGATTAAACACAATTCAAAAATAATGATGTCAGGATCGTCCTTAATGACTGAACTAATTTTATTCTCTGAAATCAGATTAGCTGTACTGTAGCCGCTGTAACCATGATTGATTACTTTAGCATTGATTCCAGCCATTTTGTCAAGTTCCGCTCCCAGTAGATTACCCCATGACGGTTGTGCTTCAGTCGCACCTTTCCCGTAGGTTACACTGCTGCCTAGAACAACGATAGTTACTTCACCATCGCGTTCCGTTACAAATTTTGAGCGATCAACTAAACTTTCTTGTTTAAAAGTATCCGATAATTTATAGGCTTTATTCATTTGAATTAGGGTTCTATTCTCTTTAGTAATGTGAAAAAAGAAAATAAAAACAATTACCAACACTATGAGCATCCCAATTTTCAAATTAGTTCGTTTCATTTAAAAGACTCCTACCACTATTAGTTAATACAGTATACCCTGATTTACTATCCTAAAATAAAGCGAAATTCCGACTGTTTTGACGGTTGATTTTAAAAAAACCCATCCTGTTTTAATGCTTGGTTCGCCAAATGAAATACAAGTTGACTAAAATTTCATTTCAAGACTTAGGGAGTATTTTAATTTCAACATACGCGTGACGCGTGGTTCAAACTGCTGTTTCAAGAAAAATTTTATCAACCTCATTCTTTAACTCAATGTCTATAAGTATTTGCAAGCTTTTTGTTTCCTTAGTAACAGTATCTCTTTTTTATCTATTACAAATTTATTTTAGTTGTACTTGAGCAGTTTGATAGGTTCATGCCGTCACTTCTTCTACGGTTATCTGTTTCAATTGACTCTTAACTTTCTGCATATACTATTTAAATTGCATATCCTGTTATCCTCTTATTTGTAAAGTAGGTTTTATCACATGGGTCGTATTTTGATGTTTAAAGACATTAAGAAGCAGCTATTGTATTTAGCGGAATAGAAAAAAATGTTCATTACATCAATTGTAATGAACGCTCTTTTGAATTGCTAAAATGTTTGTCTTTATAACTTTTTAGTTTTGGCAGAATAGTTAAATCGATTACACGAAATTTTTAGAAGGATAAAAGGTGCTTGTATCCTTCTAAAAAAACTGAAAGGAAGTACTGTAGTCACTAATGCCCAAGTGTATCAGGTTTGTAAACTGTTAAAACAACCCTAAAAATTTAGCCTTTTTCACTTTTTGAGGTGTCTTAGTAAAAATAGGTTCACCATTTACCAAGTCTTTAGTGACTTGATGGTATTCTGCTACCTTTTCTGGACCAAATTCTTTTTCCAATTTTTGATAAGCTTCTTTCATATGAAAAGAACGTGAACCAATATTGTGTGCATCCGAAGCAATAAAATGTACTAAGTTGGATTCGATTAATTGCTTACTGACTTTTTGGATTTCTTTACCGAACCCTCCAGTATAACTGGCGGCCGTTAGTTGCACCAAAACTCCTTTTTCAACAAAAGACATCAATAGGTCCGGATCTTTCAATACTGCATGATTGCGTTCTGGATGAACGATGATCGGTGTGATACCTTCTCTTTGCATCTCAAAAAATAACTTTTCAGCATATTGAGGAATCATCGGTGTCGGAAACTCAATCAAAACATACTGATTTCCTTCATCAATAAATTGAATTCTATTTTCTTCAACATCCTCAAAAAATTCTCCATTGATGCGAACTTCTTGCCCAGGGAAAATGGTTAAGGGAATATCTCTAGCATTCAATTCCTCTTGCACTTCTTCGACTAAGCTTAAAATATCTTGTTTTTCGTTATCCCAATGTCCATTTTTATAATGGGGAGAGGCTAAAATATGGGTGATTCCTTCAGCCACAGCTTTACGCGCCATGTCCATAGAATCTTCTAAATCTTTTGCCCCGTCATCGATTCCAGGTAAAATATGACAATGTAAATCAATCATGTGATTTTCTCCTTCAGTTTTGCCCACTTAAATTATAGTTCATTATAAAACAAAGTTTTAAAAAAAGCTAGATGTTCAAACTTAAAATCACTTGGCCTTTTTCTGTCACACCATTTTTTTATTTAGCTGCACAGGTGAGTGAATTTTTTTGTCCCGCTCATCCGTGCAAACAAACTTCATGAATAAGTGCACATCCTTTTGAGTCCCACTCATTCGTGCAAACACACTTCACGAACATGTGCACATCCTTTTGGATCCTACTCTTTCGTGCAAACGCACGTCATGAACAAGTGCACATTCTTTTGGATCCCACTCATTCGTGAAAGCACACTTCATGAACAAGTGCAGCAGGCTTATAAGCAAACCCGTACATTCCAGAAGAAATTTCTTATTAGCGTTCAAAAAAAACCCCACCTTTATACGATCAAGCCGTACAAACATGAGGTCAGTTTATTTCTTATAAATTAAGTAATGACTAGGTAAAGTAATGCTGCGATGACTCCACCTACCATTGGTGCTAAAATTGGAATCCATGAGTAAGCCCAATCTGAAGCTCCTTTGTTTGGGATCGGTAATAATTGATGTGCCAGACGTGGACCTAAGTCACGTGCTGGGTTGATTGCATAGCCTGTTGCTCCCCCTAAAGAAAGGCCAATTGCTAGAACCAATATCCCTACGACTAATGGATTTAGTCCATCAGCGAATATATTTTTCCCAAACATCATAAGTGCGAATACTAGCACAAAAGTACCAATTATTTCTGTTGTTACATTGCTGACCGTGTGACGGATAGCTGGGCCTGTTGCAAAAGTTCCAAGGATACTGCCTTGATCTTTTGTTTCTTTGAAGTGGGGTGCGTAAGCTAACCAAACTAGCACGCCTCCCACAAAAGCTCCAGCTGTTTGAGCAAGAATAAAGGGAATAACTAATGCCCACTCAAAGTTACCAATAACAGCCATGGCAAGCGTCACAGCTGGGTTGATATGAGCTGGTCCCATTGATCCAGCAACATATACCGCAATCGTTACCGCTGCTCCCCATCCAAGCGTGATGGCAACCCATCCGCCGCCTTCACCTTTACTTTTTTTCAAAACAGCAGTAGCAACTGCGCCGTCACCAAGTAAAACCAAGATCATTGTGCCTAAAAATTCACTAAAAATCTGTAATGTATCCCCTGTCATTTTTTCCCATCTCCTTTTAATTTTTTTAGATCAGACTCTGCAACAGCTGTTTCTAATCCTTTCCGATAGTTTATTTTTTCTTCTTCTGTCCAGCCATAGTAGCGAGCCATTTCTGTAATCACCGGATCCATGATGTTATCTAATGTGTCGCGCATAAACAACATGTGGTTAGTGCGACGGATCAAGAAGTCACTCGGTGTAAGCGTCATCTCTTCTTTGATAGCATAGCATAAGCTTAAACTATCTGCTAGAGTTAACCCTTTTATTTGTTGGATTTCATCCAGTAAGCCAAGCACCTTAGGCGTGTTTGAACCATACAAGTTAGCCAGGTATAGTGCTTCTGCTTGGTTCAGTCCTTTTTCGGTCCCCATTTGAGCTAATTTTTCAGTTTCTGCTTCAACTTCTAATGGGTTGATATCGCCACCAGATACGGGGTATTTAGTAGAATCAATCAATTCGTAAGACAGATTGAAATCGTTTTGTAAAATTTCAATGACTGCTTTCATTGCACCGAGTGCCATTTTGCGGTAGTCGGTTATCTTGCCGCCAGCTACGGTGATCAATCCGTCGGGATCGATGTCTAACGCACTGCCACGTGAAATAGCTGACGGATTAGCTTCTGTTTCAGAGTTATCTGTTTCGATATTTTTCAATATGTCTTCGACAGTATAGCGATCGACGTTTCCTTTTTGGTATTGTTCGATCGTATTGATCACCTTATCAAAGCTTTCATCTGAGATGGGTTGTTTTTTTGCGCCATTGTAGTCCGAACCGCCGTTTGCAGAGATCAATGGACGCAATCCGGCCCAGCTGGCTTCGATGTCGTTGATCGTGATCTTAGCTGACGGGTAACGGTTGTTGACAATCTCTAATAGATAATCCACATCTTCTTGTTCAACGATTGGATTTGCTAAATCGCCTGTGTAGTCTGTATCCGTCGTTCCAAAATAGGTTTTTGCTTCACGCGGGATCACGAATACCATCCGGCCATCGTTTTTACCTGTGTCGAAATAAGTGGGTTGCGGTACAGCTAATCGTTTGTTGTCTACAACTAAGTGGACGCCTTTTGTCGGGCGCATTTGAGGTGCAGCGTCTACTTTATCATCCATTTGGCGGATCGTATCTGACCATGGACCCGTTGTGTTCAAGACAACACGCGCTTTGATGTCAAATGTTTCTCCAGTCAACAAGTCTTCTACAGTTGCGCCACTTGCTTTGTTGTTTTGGTCGTGTAAGATCCCGACCACTTTCATGCGGCTGACCATATATCCGCCATCTGTAGCAGCACGTTTGATGTTTTCAATCACTAAACGAGCATCGTTGTTGCGGTAGTCTAGGTAGACACCAGCACCTAATAAACCATCGCTTTTCAGTTGCGGTTCGCGTTTTAAGACTTCTTCTTTAGTCAACGTATAGTTCGCATATTTTGTGCCGGTAACATCTGCTAATCGGTCATACAAATCCATTGCTATTTTTAACGAGAACATCGAAAAAGTTGCACCCGGTTCGTCATAGATGGGCAAGATCATTGGGTCGGCTTTTGGAATGTGCGGTGCGACACCTTGTACAACAGCCCGTTCTTGGACTGTATCGGCTACGACTTCAACGTCGAAGTTTTTCAAATAGCGTAAACCGCCATGGACCAACTTGGTCGAGCGAGAAGAGGTTCCTTCTGCAAAGTCCTGCATCTCGACCAGTCCTGTCTTAAGGCCAGAAGCGCTGGCTTGTAATGCCGTTCCAGCGCCTGTGATCCCTCCACCGATAATTAAAACGTCTAATATGCCTTCTTTTAATGCTTTGATGTCTTGCTGTCTTCTTTCGATTGAAAAGGCCATGATATTTCTCCTCCTTTTATGCTTCTGGTTTAAAGACTTGTGTAGCTTTGACGGCTAGTTTCCAGTTTTTGTATAATTTTTCGCGTTCAGCATCTGGCATTTGCGGTTCAAAAATACCGCCTTCTTCGTACATGCCTTTGATCTCATCCATGCTTTCCCAGAAACCAACGGCTAAACCAGCTAAGTAAGCTGCTCCTAAAGCTGTTGTTTCTAAGTTGTGGGCCCGTTGAACTTTAGTGCCTAAGATATCTGCCTGGAATTGCAATAACCAATCGTTATTAGCAGCTCCGCCATCGACTTTCAATAATGGAATCTCGATCCCAGAGTCTTTGTTCATTGTATCGATAACGTCGCGTGCTTGGTAAGCAATAGATTGCAAAGTCGCTTTAACAAAGTCTTCTTTCGTTGTTCCGCGGTTCAAACCAAAGACCGCTCCGCGTGCGTCAGAATCCCAGTAAGGTGCACCTAGTCCAGTAAAGGCTGGCACCACAAAAACTTCATTGTCGTTTTTAGATGCTTCCGCGAGCGCTTGGGAGTCAGCTGAATTCTCAATCATTTTCAATCCATCACGCAACCATTGGATCGAAGACCCAGCTACAAAGATACTTCCTTCTAAAGCGTAGTAAATTTTGCCATTGATGCCGTAACCGATCGTCGTCAGCAAGTTGTTGGCTGATAATTGTGGTTTTTCACCGGTATTCATCACAATAAATGAACCTGTTCCGTAAGTATTTTTGACCATGCCTGGTTCGAAAGCCATTTGGCCGAATAAAGCCGCTTGTTGGTCTCCTGCCATTCCTGAGATAGGTGTGTTAGCACCGTAGAAATGGTAGTTAGTTGTGTGGCCGTATACTTCTGAGTTGGATTTGACTTCCGGCATCATGATGCGCGGGATATTTAATAAGTCTAAGATTTCTTGATCCCATTCCAAATTATGGATGTTGAACAACATCGTACGGCTGGCGTTTGAATAATCAGTAACGAATGAATCGCCGCCAGTCAATTTCCATACTAACCAAGTATCTACTGTTCCAAAGAGCAACTCGCCTTTTTCAGCACGCTCTTGAGCTCCTTCTACGTGGTCAAGGATCCAACGAATTTTAGTAGCTGAGAAATAAGAGTCAATGATCAAACCGGTTTTTTCATGGATCATTTTTGAATGTCCTGCTTCATGCAGTTCGGTTGCGATTGGTGCCGATTGACGCGATTGCCAAACGATTGCATTATATATAGGGCTTCCAGTTTTTTTGTCCCAGATGATCGTTGTTTCGCGTTGGTTCGTGATACCGATTGCAGCGATTTCTTCAGGTTTGACACCGGATTCGATGAATGATCCAGCAATTACCGATTGGACTGAATTCCAAATCTCATTCGGATTATGTTCGACCCAACCGCTTTGGGGGAAGATTTGCGTGAATTCTTTTTGCGAGCTGCCGATCGTGTTTGTTGCTTTATCGTAAATAATAGCTCTTGAACTAGTCGTTCCTTGATCGATTGCCATGATGTATTTTTTCTCTGTCATAATATATTTCCTCCTTGTTTTTGAAAACGTTTTCTTAACATATTTATTGTAACCGTTTTTATCAGATTAAACATGTCATCTTTTTTGGGTTTTTAAAATTTTTTGAGAGGTTTTTTTATTTTGATGGTGGATTGCGTTGAAAACCTATAAAAGGGTTGTCTAACAAATGTTATTGATGTAGCAATTTTTTTCTAAAATGATTGTATTTGCTGGTAAAGACATTATACTGCCTTAAACTTAAAATCCGTAGAATTAAGACTTTCAACCCCAAAATAGTGTTGGTCTTCCAAAAAGAATTTCTTCTGGAATGGGCAGGCTTGCTTGTGGAGAGCCGTGAGACCGCCTCAAGCCTAAAAAAGCCATAGTCTTAAGGCTTTCAAGCTTCAAACAACGTTTACACGCTAAAGCGTTAAAACGTTGTAATTCTCATTGAATCTTCTACACGGCTACAAGCATTCCTTATTCCGCCATAAATTCAGGATAATCGGTTGAATTAATTCTCCTATACTAAATGGATAAATAAAAAACAAGCTGCAGTAAAATCACTGAGCTTGTTCTATGAATGAAGTTCTTGGATGATCTTCTGGATATTCTTCATGTCAAAAGATGATAAAATCTCAGAGAAGACATAAACTTTGGCGTCACCGTATGGGTCTTTTTTAAGTGCTGGTTCATTAGTAAGAATAAGATCATACACTTTACCAGGCCGATAAGCTTCTACCTTTATACCGTTAATATGGCGCATATTTAATATCAATAACTGATTCAACGTTTCCGTATAAATTCTTTCCATTTTTAAATCGATCCCGATCTGCACAATCGTCGTCATCTTGAAAGAAACCATCGCCAACAGACTGATGTATTTCAACAGACTTATCTCCACTGAGCCAGGTTCTTCTAAACTCGGCATCCCAAATTTACTAGTACTGATGTCAACTAAGTTATGGGCAAATGAGACCAAGTTCCGGCCAGTAAACGGTTTTTCTTTAGCCAGCATTTCTTCATAGGCATAAACTTCCATTTCACCTTGAAAGAAATACAATTTTGTGTGGATATGAGACAGGTGATAATGCATGTCGCGTTCCAACATATATGGTAATTTACGGAACTTGTAATGGATAATAATGGTTTCAACAATATATGTATCCAGCGTCGCAATTGGTGCTCTACGGTCCCGTTCTAAAGTATACTCATGAAAATCGTGTTCATTTAGTATCGGAAAAGCCAATAAAAAAGCAAAGTGCAACATGGCTTCTTCTTCATCGACTTCGATCGAATAACGGCTAAAATAGCGCAAGACCATGATGCGGATTTTTTGGTACAGTGAATCTTCTAAGTAAGGCTGCATCTGTTCGCGCAAATAGGCATATTGCTTCTCTTTACTAGTGACGCGGCTTCTACTGATCATCATCCAAGTGTTGAGCTGTTGCCTGTTTTCGGGTTCAATTGTGACATGTAAAAAACTTTCCATCACTTGCACTACTTGAGTGATCTGCTTACCGGAATCCGAATCCATGAGAGCTTCTTTGTTTTCAATGTAACTGAAAAATTGAAAATAGAAATGCCTTATATGCAACTCTTCGCCGTGCAACTGTCCATTGCGGATCTTGATGCCAAACTCTTTCAAGTAACTGTTCAATTCTTTGATCTTACGAAATAGCGAAGAATCGCTGATCGCCAGTTCTTGAGTCAGCTGCGTGATCGAAAATTCTTGATGCTTAAACAAAAAACGGATCAAGTTTAATTTGATTGACTGGTCCAAATAAAGCTGATAAATGTGCTGCAACGAATAGTCATCACTCATGGTCAAGGAAATAGATTGTCCATCATAAGCGATCTGAACCTGTTCTGCAAGCGGTTTTATCCGGAAAGAAATCGATTCCAAATCTTTCTCAAGTGAAGATTTAGCGACACTCAAATAGTCCAGCATATCCGTATATGAGAGTTTTCCGCCGTTCAGCACTAATTGTTTAAAAATCGTGACTTCTCTGATGTCATTTTTCTCAAGGAAGTGTTCAATTTTCATTGCCATCATCCCTCACTTCTGACCAAGAAACAAAATTAGTGGCTGAGATCATTTGCGAAAAAGACGGATTGAAGAAATACTCCTTTTGCTGCAAGTCTTCCAAGGTTTGGTTGGTTTGGATGGCCAACGCCAAGGTATTGATTTTTTCCAAGATATTTGACGTCGAGATCAGTTGCGCTCCAAGCAAAATTTGGCTGTCAGCATCATAGATCCATTTGATCGTTACCGTATCAGCATCCGGCAGACTAGTTAGACGGACTTCTTGACGATAGGTTTTAACCGTGTGACCCGAAAATACACTTTCAGCTTCCGTCATGCCGGTGCTAGCAATGTAGTAACCAAACAAGTAAGTTCCAATCGTACGTAAGGAGCCTTTGAAAGCCATTTCTGGTTGGATCAGATTAGCCGCAGCCACGATCCCTGTCCGGACAGCATTGTTTACCAGTGGGATATACTCCGTTTCGTCGCCATCTCCATAGGCCAATTGGATGCAATCCCCAACAGCAAAGATATCTTCTACCGACGTCCGCATATAGCGATCGACTGCAATCGTTTGATCCATATGGAGCTGGATGTATTCATCTAAAAAGGACAAGTTGGGTCTCACATTCACACCTAAGATAACCGCATCACTCGTGACCGTTTCGTTGCCAAAACGAACCGTTACCGGTTGGTCGGCTTCTATAGCTGAAACCGTTTGGTTCAAGCGCAAATTGATCCCCATTTCAATCATTCTATCCTGAACTGGCTGGATCATTTCTTTATCAAAGTACTTGAATAACACATAGTTCATGCTCTCAATCAACGTGACTTTTTTTTGTTGCTTGCTTAGCAGATAAGCCGCTTCTACTCCGACTGGACCAGCTCCAATAATCGTAATACTTTTACTCGTTTCCATCTTAGCCAAAGCAGCAACTGCTTCAGGGTGTCGTTTGTACTTCAAGACACTTTCACCATCACTGCCACTGATTTTTTGCGACAATTGGCTTGAACCCATCGCAATAATCAACTTGTCATAAGTGATCAGCTCTTCTTTACCCCGCCAGAGATAGATAACAGTTTTGTTAACCGTATTCATTTTTTCAACAGATGCCTCCAAGCAACAATGGATATCTTGCCTTTCCAATTGCTCCTTAGTGATAAAGTATGCTGCATTTAAATCAGAAATTTTATTTTCCCAGTACAAATGCAGACCATTCGGAATGTACCCTAAAGTAGACTGTTTTTCCAGCAAAATAATTTCTGCATTATCATATCTTTTTCGCACTTCTAAAGCCGCTGCTACCCCAGCATAAGAAGCACCTATAATTACTACTTTCATACCATTACACCTCATCGATGTGTTTTCATTTAGTATAACATAGAGCGTGATATCAGCCACTGAGAATTACTAGCAACGACATAATTATTAGCATTAAATACCATACAATTATCCAATAAAAAAAGTAACAACAAAACGACTACAGGCACCCTTGTTAAAGGTATCCATAGTCGTTCTGTTATTTGCAATTGTTTGAAATTCTAAAATGTATTTATTTATTTACTTTACAAACTCTTCTAACGCTTTTTTCCAAGTTGGAATATCAAATCCTGTTTCTTTTGCTTTGCTTAAATTCATCACAGAGTGTTTTGGTCTATTGGCTTTTTGTGGGTATTCTGCAGACGTTACTGGAGCAACCTCAACTTTTTTATCTTTCAAAATTTCTTTCGCGAATTCATACCATGAACAACTGCCTTCATTGGATAGATGGTAGACACCATATTCCGCTTCTTTCTCAGTCAGGTAATAAACAAATTCAGCTAACGTACGAGTCCACGTTGGACGACCAATCTGATCCGCTACGACTGTCAATTTTGGATGTGTTTCAGCTAACTTCTGCATCGTAAACACGAAGTTTTTACCGAACTCACCGAACACCCATGATGTCCGAACAATATAGTGCTTCGAAACTAGTTTTTGAACGATTTGTTCTCCAGCTAGTTTGGCACGGCCATATTCACTTTGCGGGTTAGTTGGATCCGTTTCTTTATACTCCCCTAGATTTGTTCCATCAAAAACGTAGTCCGTACTGATATAGACTAATGTTGCGCCTACTTCTTCTGCAGCTTTCGTTACATTTTCAGTTCCAACAACGTTTACCAATTGGTTGAGTTCTTTCCCTTCATTTTCTGCTGCATCAACAGCCGTATAAGCTGCACAATGATAAATAACTTCTGGATTTAGCGCAAGAATATACTGATTTACAGCTTTAGTATCTGTAATATCTAAGTCTTTTGAACCAACGGAAACATACGCTACTTGTTTTTCGTCTAATAACTTTCTTAATTCAGAACCCAATTGCCCAGTTCCACCGGTAATTAAAGCGGTCATATTCAAACCTCCAATTTTTTAAAAACAAAAGATTTGTTCAAGGTGCAAACAAATCTTTTATCTCATTCGATTAATTTAATTCAGCTCGCTCCTTCAATGGGCGCCACCAAGCTTCATTTTTTTGATACCATTCAATCGTTTCAACGATTCCAGTACCAAACGTGTATTTCGGCTTCCACCCTAATTCAGTTTCCAACTTTGTTGGATCGATCGCATAACGTTTGTCATGACCCAGACGGTCATCAACGTAGGTGATCAACTCACGAGGTAAGTCAAGTTGGTCAACAATGATATCCACGATTTGGTTATTCGTGCGTTCATTGTGTCCACCAACGTTATAGACTTCGCCTTTACGTCCTTTATGCAATACTAAATCGATAGCTTGACAATGATCTTGTACATGCAACCAGTCTCGGATGTTCAATCCGTCTCCATAGATTGGAAGTTCTTTGCTGTCCATACCATTTGTAATCATCAGCGGAATTAATTTTTCTGGAAAATGGTACGGACCATAGTTGTTTGAACAACGGGTGATGTTGACGTTCATGCCATAGGTTTCATAGTAGGCACGAACCAATAAATCCGCTCCGGTTTTACTAGCTGAGTAAGGGCTGTTCGGTGCTAAAGGTGTTTCTTCTTTAAAGTAACCTTCGGCTCCTAAAGAACCGTATACTTCATCCGTTGATACTTGTAGGTATTTTTCAATATTCATTTCTTTAGCCACGTTTAATAAAGCTAAGGTTCCTTGAATATTGGTTTCTACAAAAATTTCAGGATTTAAAATACTGCGGTCAACATGTGATTCAGCCGCAAAGTTCACAAAATGAGTAATAGCATGTTCGTTAACTAAATGGCGCACTAATTCCTTATTCAGGATATTTCCTTGCACAAACACATGATTCGGATTATCCATCACATCATCTAAACTATGAATATTTCCTGCATAGGTCAATAAATCTAAGTTGACGATTTTATAGGTTGGGTGTTTTTCAAGCATATAGTGGACAAAATTACTGCCAATAAAACCAGCTCCCCCAGTTACTAATACGTTCATGGTTAGTTTTCCTCCCAAACAAACGGATTATCAAATTCAGCTAATGTTGGGTGTTTGGTATCTTTTTCAGATAAGACCAATTTATCTATTGGCATTGGCCATTGAATGTTTAAAGCTGGATCATCAAATGCGATACCGCCATCATGTTCTTTTGAATAATACTCATCCACCTTATATTGCACGTTGCAATTGGGCGTAAGGGTTACAAAAGCATGTGCGAATCCTTTAGGTACTAATAATTGGCGATGGTTGAACTCGCTTAAAATGTACCCCTCAGATTGGCCATATGTAGGAGAACCCACACGTATATCAACAATAACGTCATAAATGACACCTGTTGTTGCACGGACTAATTTTGTTTGAGCTTTTTCTGGCGTTTGGAAATGCATCCCTCTTAGTACGCCCGGTTCAACAGATAAAGAATGGTTGTCTTGAATGAAATCGATAGAAATGCCGTTTTCCAAAAATTTTTCTTTCGTGTAACTCTCAGTGAAAAAACCACGGTGGTCTCCGAAGACACCCATTTCAATAATTTTTACATCTTTTAACTTTGTATTAATTACTTTCATGCTACTTAACTCCCTTATTTTTATCCTCTTTTGCAATTCGTAATAGGTATTGCCCATACCCATTTTTTTTCAATGGTTGTGCCAATTCAACCAATTGTTCATTGGTTATGTATTCCATGCGATAAGCAATCTCTTCTAGACATGCTACTTTAAGATTTTGACGTTTTTCAATGGTTTCAATGAAAGTACCTGCCTCTAGCAACGACTCATGTGTACCTGTGTCTAACCAAGCATACCCACGACCCATTACTTCAACATCCAGTTCGCCAGCTGCTAGATAAGCTTTATTGACATCTGTAATCTCAAGTTCATCACGATGTGAGGGTTGAATCGTTTTAGCAATTTCTACAACTTTGTTATCGTAGAAATATAAACCTGTTACAGCATAATTGCTTTTAGCTTTTTCTGGTTTCTCTTCAATCGATAAAGCTTTCATATCATTATCAAACTCTACAACCCCAAAGCGTTCTGGATCATTGACGTGATAACCAAAAACGGTAGCACCTATTTCTTTTTTAGCAGCTCTTTGGAGTAGTTTAGATAACCCACCGCCATAGTAAATATTATCACCTAGAATCAAACAAACTGAGTCTTCTCCAATAAAGTCTTCCCCAATAATAAAAGCTTCTGCCAGCCCATTCGGTTGGTCTTGGATTTTATATTTTAAATTCATTCCTAATTCTGATCCATTTCCAAATAATTGTTCAAATCGTGGCGTGTCATTTGGCGTTGAGATGATTAAGATGTCTTTAATACCTGCCAACATTAACGTTGACATCGGGTAATAAATCATCGGTTTATCATAAATAGGCATGAGTTGTTTTGAAACAGCCTTTGTTAGAGGATATAATCTTGTTCCACTACCACCTGCGAGAATAATACCTTTCAAAACAATTCCTCCTGATATTTTTAATTTTGTTAAAAACATTATTCTTTTATTAAACTTTTTAACTTTCTCAAAGAGACTTTAAAATCATTTCTTTTGACAAATAAATAACCTAAGTAAGCTAACCCATATATTAATGGGGTGACAGATGAGTTTACTACCCATGCTGAGTAAATGAAAATGCTTGTCATTAGTAATTCAAGTATTATATCCCTTGTAACTTTTATAGTAATCATTTTAGACAAAAACATTTCAGCAATGATACCTCTAAATGCTAATAGTATAACTATAGAAAATATAGCCAAATCTAAATTTTTCAAAAATACTGTAGTTATGATTGTCAAAATAGTACTCAATGATACAGTAATTACATTAATTAATAAAATTACTCTTTCTTTTCTCAATGTTTTTAAATATGAATTAATTAGTAGTGACATCTTACTTTCAAAGATTACTATTGGAAACAATATCCCCATATAATCAAGACTTTCAGCATATGCAGGTAGCCACTCTGATAAAATTATTTTAAATGGATAAAAAACTATGAGTATTCCAAGCAATATAATCATTAATGAGTCTCTCAATGTACTATAAATACCAGAAAGCTTTTCTTGATTTGTTCTCCTTAATACTGGATAAATTATTATTCCCATAGCATTAACAAACAACATCATAAGGTTAGAAACACTAAGTGTTAAAGATATTTTCCCGAAAGTTCCTATATCCCAAGATTTTTCTATCCCAAGTCTAATAAAACCTATTACGAATTTGCTTGCGATGTTAGAAAACATTAACTTGATTCCTACGTTTATATTAGCAAAGACCTCTTTAACGTCTATGGTAAAATCTGATAATTTTCGATACACTATGTCTCTACAAAGATACATTGCGTAAAATAAAGAAATACATTTTCCTAATACATCAGCCGCAATCATCAATCTATAATTTCTAATTCCTATTTGCAATAAAAATATAAGCATTCCTACATAAAAAACTCTATCTAGAATAGTGACATTAGAATATTCTTTAATTCTATTAGTTGCTTGCAGTATAAAAAGCAACATATACCTAGAATTTACGACAACTATAGCAATTGCAATCATTTCGAATATAAATTTTTTGTCACTATCATTAACAAAAAAGTACGCTAATATACCAAAAAAAGTTGCTATTATTATTTGTGAAATTACAAGCATATAATATTGAGAAAAAAATTTGTTTTTATCTAAATTTTTATAAATTTCTCCACCATATCTTAAATAAATTCCATCATTCCATCCAAAATGTAAAAAGCCTATATATGATGTGTAAAATATATATAACTGCCAATAACCATACTCTTCTATGCCTATGAGCTTTGGCACTACTAAAACCACAATCGTCGAGATTATTAGTGAAATCAAATTGGAAGATAATGCATATGAAAAGTTTTTTACGAAACTTAAGGTCTTGCTATTCAAAATATACCACCACTCATCTACACTTGTATTTTATAATCCTTACATGCTAATCCAATTTTCTAATTCATTAAACAAATAGATAGGAACTTAATAATTTAGTGTGATCTATCTATATTTTGAATCACGTATTATCTAAGGCTGACTTCTTAAAAAAACATTCATTAATTGTTATCAGAGGATATCTGGGGTGATATTACTCGTGTTGTTGATAATTTTATTAAAAATAAAAATACTAATAATTGAATTATAGTAGTAGTAGTAAAAACGTTTATTAAAATTCTTTCCTCTGTAAAACTAAATATTAGATATCTTAACAAATAAACGTACAATAAAATACCGAATTTTTGATTTTTCCATCTCTTTTTTTTAATTTTTTGATAAAAAATGCTATAAAAAAAACCAACTAAAAATTGATAAACCAACATTCCAATGTATCCATAATCATTAATAACTCTTCTATAAGAGGTATATATATTCGTTCTACTCGGCATATTTCCCAAATGAACGAAATCTAAAATTCTTTCATTTGCAAAATTTACATTTATTCCTATTAATTCTAATAAATTATTTATTCCTATCAACGTTTCATTTCCAAAATTATTAGTATTATATTCAAAGCTATTTAAAAAATAATCTAAAGCTGCAATAGATGATCCTACGTATAACGAAATAGTATAATAAAAACTATTTTCGTTACTTTTTCCAGTTAAAAAACCTAGCAAATAAAAAATAGCAAAAAACATCAAAATCGCAAAAATAATTTTATTGAACATCTTTATGCTAAAATTCAATTTCCATGTCGTTTTATTTTGATAGACGATATAACTGATTGTGACAATTGAGATTAGAAGATACAAAATGTCCATTCTACCTGATGAAAGAGCCGAAGTTACAAAAAATATTATAATAGGTAAGATATTTTTTTTGTTTAATATATTTTGAAACATAAATTGCTCTATTACCGATAATAAATAGTAGTATACGATAGGTAAATTTATTGTCAGAGCCATCTGAAGTATTATATTTAAGTCTTCTTCTGTAGATCTATATGCTCCAAAAAGTGTTTGTTCAAACATACCTACACTAGCTACAGTGCTCCTAATATGTATAAAATACCAGCCAAGTATTAGAAACATATATATTATAATGAAATTTGTACCGCGTTTACTAGGGATAATTATTTCAATTTCTTTTGATTTTTTTTCAAAATTACTTTTTTTAGTTTTTTCCTGATAAAAAAACCTAGCGAAAATTTCTCCGAATGAGAGTACAATAATACCGGCTATTATAACAAAAAAAGTTTTTCCACTTAAACTAATTCCCCATTCTTTTGCATTGATGATCAAAATAGATAAACTGGCTATATATGTTATTGTGAAAATAATTGTGGGAGAAAGCCAATCAATTTTGAATATAAAAAAGTATATTAATAATAATATTACTAATGTGAATAATAGTATATAAATCATTTCATTCTCCCCTAAGAAATTTATGAGTCAGCAAATCTTTTTATCCAGTTTACAAAATCATACCTACTAACTATGGCATGATCAATAGAGTGATACGGGTTAGTTATAAATTTTTTAAATTTATCTGTATCATCAATTCCTAATACGAAGATATTGTTGCTATTATAAAAATCTCTATTTATTATAGTCTTATCATTTGTAATTATTTTTTTTTTAAAAAACAATGCTTCCAAAGGTCTTAAAGTTAAGCCACTTTGGTTATCAGATACAATATCAACTATGACTTTACTAGAATTTATGTACTCTAGTACTTTATAATACCTAATTTTATTCTGCTGATAATGTTCCTTGTATTTTACAGGACTGTTTTTGCTAGGAACTATATGAAAATAATTTGTAATATCATTTTTATCAAGAGTATTCTTCAAACTAACAAGTTCTTCAATTCTTCCTTTATCCCCTCCTACAAAAAATACATCTATTTTGTTTTTTATTTCAGGTTGTTCTATTCCTTTAAAATAGTATTGTGTATTATATTTCAAATTATATTTTTTACAATCTGCTTCATCGAAAGACCAAATTTCATTTGTATACTTTTTAAATGCATCAACATCTATACTTTTAATAACGGGGTTCCAGTACCAAACTATTATTCTCATATCAGGTACTTTCTTTCTTATATACTTTACAACAGGAGGAGTTAACTTGGATGCATGAACTATTACTGTGTCATATTCATTAATTTCATTTCTCCAATCTTGCATCCATAAGTGTGTAAAAGGTAACTTTAAACTAATTTGCAATCTTCTTATAGCTTTCAAAAATTTAGTTGACTCTTTATATACTTGTTTAACAGTGATTCCATTAACTTTTGCCATAACTGCGTGAAATTCACTATCATCTAGCCAAAGGAATATTAATTTGTCCATTTAGTAACATCTCCACTATTTTTTTGAATATCTACATATTGAATTTTTTTATATAAGACGCATTACTTTATCTGGTATTTTTATATAATATTATTTGTAAATTTTTATAATTGTTTTTAAATAACTCGGATAACTGATACTTCTTGAATCCATCAAAACCTTATCAAAGTACTTTTAAAATATATAGTGAGCGACAATAAAAAACTTTCCACTACAATAGAAATTGCATATGAAGGGAATTAACCAAATGATGTAAACAATATATCAAACATCAAGTGATTAGAATTCTAAAAATACTAAATATTATTTGTTTATCAAATTTTTAAAACTTACCTAGGTCGAGCAGGTACTCCTATAACCATTTCATGGCTTCCTACATTCTTTGTCACCACTGCTCCCGCACCTACTATTGCACTATTTCCCATCGTGACTCCTGAAGTAATGACAACATGCCCCCCACACCAAGTTCCCTTCCCTATGACTATGGGGCGATTCATTCCTTTGTTTGTTACAACTCCATTTTTAATGATATGCTTGCTAGTTGCTATAATAGACATCGGTCCGATTATCACATTGTCTTCAATTGTAACCCATCCCTTTGCTTGTACATAACAATAATGTGAAATATAACAATCATCTCCTAAAAACAAATTTCCAGGATTATTTATAATAACTCCTTTGCCTATTTGAAGTCTTTTTCCACCTCTACCAAAAAAAGGTTTCATTAGAAAGCCACGAATCCTATTTGTGATATAGTGATTAGGTAGTACCGCTGTCAACATATTTATTAAATGAATTGGAATTTCGCGTAACATAAAGTTAATAATTATTTTAGGATATTTCACGTTATCATACCTCAATTTCATTTTTAATAACTTCTTTATAAAAGTCATTTCTTCTTTTATAAAGTATTTCTTTCTTATATTTTTTTGAGGTCTCAAAGTTAGCTTCAGCACTTTTTTTCATTTTGTTGACGGTGAGGTTTTTAATTAAGATGCAGATTTCTTCACTATTCCCTTTGCTAAAAATATTAGTATGTTCAATCAATTCAGGTATCCCTCCTGCACTCGAACCAATAACAGGACATGCAACGCTCATTGCTTCTATTACTGTCCTAGGTAACCCTTCAGTATCACTTGGCTGCACATATAAATCTATACTTTTGAACCAATTAAATATATCAACATGACTCATTATCCCGTGAAAAATAACTTCATTTTCAACGCTGTACATTTTAGCAGTTTCTCTCAAGAAAGATTGGTCTCCTCCTCCAATTAAATGATATTCTATTGAATAACCTTGTTTCTTTAATTTAGCCATTGATTCGATAACATAATGTTGTCCTTTATAAATAGAATTTACAGTTCCTACAGTTCCTAGAATAATTTTTTTGTCTGCTAACACAAACTTGTCAATTTTTTTTAATCTATACTCTAAGGATGTTTCACAAACATCCTTAATTGTTACATTTGAGCATGCTATCTGACTACCTCTTGTTGGGTATCTTTTTTGTAAAAAATTTTCAGTAACATATATGACATATTTCGAATTTCGAATAGCTCTCTTAGTTATAAACGTTACAAAAGGAGCTGAAAATCTTTTTTTAATGTCATTATACCAATGTGCGTCCCAAGGGCATCCCACTAATTCAATTACGTATGGCTTATCAGTTTTATTTGCTAGATGAATTGAATATAATCCTAGAAAACTTGGTAATCTAATAATTAAAATATCTGAATTTTTTATTTTATTTTCCATTGAAATTCTTTTCTTTTTATTTAATAAATCTTTATATTTTCTTATAGTAAAAAAAATTACATCATCTTCTATTTTTTCGCTTCTCTTATTGTAATTTTCGTTGTATGTTACTTCTCTGCCGATTACATTTAATTGTTCAAAAATATTCTTATAACGACTGAAAAATTCTGCATCAAAACCGTAAGAATAGAAATAGTTTTTTTCTTGTTTTGGAAATTTATGATCATGAATAAATATCCCTTTTACCATATTATAAATTCTCCTTATACCAATCAATTGCTGCTTCAATACCTTGCTCAAAACTCCAGCTTGGTTCATATCCTAGTAGATTTCTTGCTTTACTAATATCAGCATTACTGTGCTTTATATCTCCCGCTCTTTCCGCACCGAAGTTCGGCTCAATGTCTTTCTCTAATGCTTTAGAAAGTGAATAATATACATCTATTAAGTATTCTCTTCCCCCATAAGCAACGTTAAAGGCTTCTCCAGCTACTTCATGAGGAGCTTGGCAAGCTTTTAAGTTTGCTTCGATAACGTTCTCAATATAAGTAAAGTCTCGACTTTGTTTTCCGTCACCATTTATTATAGGCTGTTCATTATTTAATAACTGTGTAATAAATTTTGGAAGGACCGCTGCATATGCTCCGTTTGGATCTTGTCTTTTTCCGAAAACATTAAAATAACGCAAACCGTAAGTATCTAAACCATAAATTTTAGTATATAATTTTGCATATTCTTCATTTACTCTCTTGGTTAAAGCATAAGGAGAGAGAAGGTTCCCTTCTCTACCTTCTTGTTTAGGAAGATTTGGTTCGTCTCCATAAACAGAAGAGCTAGAAGCATAAACAAACTTTTTAACTCCATTTTGTCTAGCCGCTTCCATCATGTTTAAGGCACCTTTAATATTTACTTCTTCGTAAAACAAAGGCATCTCGATGCTTCTAGGAACACTTCCCCATGCGGCTTGGTGCAGTACATAGTCTACATTTTTTGTAGCTTCAATACACGTTTCTAAGTCACGTACATCTCCATTGATGAAAGTATATTGTGGAATATTTATAAACATATCTACGTTTTCTTTTTTTCCAGTAGACAAGTTATCTAAACAGCGAACCTCATATCCTTTTTTTAATAAGGTTTCACAAAGGTTAGAGCCTATAAATCCGGCTCCTCCTGTTACTAAAAAAACGCTATCTTTCTCAAACTCTACATTCTCATATCCCATAATAGTCTCGACCCTTCATGCTAACTTTTACAATCTCCAATATTTATATCCTGCTGTTTCATATTCATTTCTATCTAATGAAGCCTTAATGTCTAATAAAACTTTATGTTCATTTCCAGTGTCTTTATAAAAACTATTAATATCTTCTTGCGTTAATTTCATAAATTCGTTATGTCCTACAGCAATTAGTACTGCATCCATATCTTTCACATCTTTAATAGAATCGAATTTAATTCCGTACTCTCTTTCAGCTTCATCTACATTTGCTTCAGGATCAACAATCATCGGGATAATATCATATTCTTCAAGTTCGCGAACAATGTCAATCACACGTGTATTTCTTGTATCTGGCATATTTTCTTTGAACGTAAACCCAAGAATGGCCACTTTCGCCCCTTTGACAGAAACATCTGCTTTAATAAGATTTTTAATAAGATTCTCTACTACGTATTTGCCCATGTCGTCATTTATTTTTCTTCCTGAAAGAATAATTTGTGAATGGTAACCTACTTGTTCCGCTTTATAAGTTAAGTAATACGGGTCAATTCCAATACAATGTCCACCTACAAGACCAGGTGTGAAGTTTAAGAAGTTCCATTTGGTACCTGCTGCTTCAAGAACCGCTTTTGTATCAATGTTTAGTTTGTTAAAAATAATTGATAATTCATTCATAAAAGCTATATTGATATCACGTTGAGAGTTTTCAATCACTTTAGCAGCCTCTGCCACTTTAATAGATTCTGCCTTATATACCCCAGCTTCTACTACCAGCTCATATACTTTAGCAATTTCATCTAACGTTTCCTCATCCATACCAGAAACCACTTTGACGATTGTTTCCAGACGGTGAACTTTGTCACCCGGATTAATTCTTTCTGGAGAATAGCCTACCTTAAAGTCTACTCCTGCCTTCAATCCAGATTCCTTTTCAAGAATAGGAATACAGATATCATCTGTTACACCAGGGTACACCGTGGATTCAAAGACAACAATTGATCCTCTTGTTAAATTACGTCCTAAAGTTTTTGTTGCAGATTCCAAAGGTTTTAAATTTGGGGTATGATCGTCACTAACAGGAGTAGGTACCGCTACAATATGGAACTTCGCTTCTCTTAGTTTTTTTTCGTCAGAAGTAAACTCTACTGTTGTTTCTTTAATTACGTCGTCACCAACTTCTTTTGTTGGGTCGAATCCGTTTTTATACAAATCAACCTTCTCTTTATTTATATCAAAACCGATTACTTTAGTTTTTTTTGCAAAAGCTACCGCAATTGGCATACCTACATATCCTAATCCTACTAGTGAAATTTTTTCCTCTTTATTTTTAATTTTTTCATACAACATCGTAACACTGCTCCTCTTCATTTATTATATCTTTTATTGTATCCAAATAAGTATCTAAAACTAACTCCCTATCAAACTCATTTTCAGCTTTTTTTCTACTATACTGACCCATTTTAATTCTTTCTTCATGTGGCAATTTTATAAACTTTTCTATACATTCTTTAAGTGAATCCACATCAGCCACTTTACATAAATAACCATTTTTATTTTCTTCTACATTGTCTCTACAGCCATAAGTATCACATGTTATAAGAGGGCGTCCTATAGCAGCACCTTCTTGGAGTACTGTACCTCTACCTTCACCATAAGAAGGTAATACAATGCATGAAGCCATAGCCATTATGTTTGGAATATCATTTTGCTTTCCTAAATATTTTATAATTCCTTCTTTTTCATAATCTTTCAATAATTGAACATATTTTTCTTCATCTACAAAACCAACAATCTTAAATTGTACGTTCTTATATTTTGTTTTTATTATTTTAGCTACTGACAAAAACTCTTCAATTCCCTTATCTTTTAGCACTCTACCAATGAAAGTGAACACAATAGTTTTACTTGGGAGTAGTTCTTGATATTTAAATCTGTCTAGATTCACTCCAGAACCAGGAACTATTATTTTTGGTTGTTTCGATTTAGTTATACCAACTAAATCATAGTATTCTAAATTGTCCTTATTTAAGAAAAAAATAAAATCCGAATTTTTAAAAGCTAACTTATTTAAAATCACTGCAACTTTTTTTTGCCACATATCTTGGATATAAACTGATCCGAGTCCAGTTACTGTATGTAAAACTTTGATGCCACTAATCCTAGCTGCTATACCTCCATAAGTGTTAGGCTTAATGGTATAAGTTAATATAATATCTGGTTGAACTTTTTTTATAACTTTCACATATTGCACTAACAATTTTAAATCGCTGACTGGATTTGTTTTTCTTCTTTCAAGAGGTGTATCAATTAGTTCACATCCCATATCAGAAAAATAAGAAATATTGTCATCATTGAAAGGTAAAGCTATTGTTACCTTGTATCCTAAATATAATAATTTCTCAACTAATTCACGTCTAAACGCATAAATTGTAATGAAATGATTGGCTAAAATTAAAATCTTCTTCACTTCTTATCTCCTCCCTAAGTCTAATTGCTCATATCAAGCTTACTTTTATTTTAAGATGCTACAAAGATATAATTAGAATTATCCTCAATAGTATTTCATCAGATAAACTATAGGTTTTGCCTGTTTTCTATCTAAGTTTATTAACGCGGTAGAATATAGTTCGCCTAATTCTCTTGCTTTTACTAGCTGAATCAAACTTTTGATATTTTTAAGAGTCTTATTTAATTTTTCACACTATTCTAACTATCAGAAAATTTTCTAATAACACAACAAATTTCCCCTTTATTTAATAATGTGTGTCCCTTTTTGATTTATTATTAATTATCTCACTTAGCTTCTGCACCCGTTCCGCCTTCGACAATGCCATCATTTTTTATGACACTGATGATAGTCCCTACAAAACATTTGACGTCAAAAAGAAAACTTATCTCTTTCATATATACACCATCTAAGGCTGCTTTCTTTTGGATAGAAAGTTCATCTCGTCCATTGATTTGAGCCCATCCGGTTAATCCGGGGTAGATTTCATTAGCCCTATATTTGTCTCTTTCAATTACCAAATCATATTGATTCCACAAGGCAGGTCTTGGACCAATGACACTCATTTCACCTTTAATGATATTGATCAACTGAGGCAATTCATCTAAGCTGGTCTTTCTTAATACTTTACCCACTTTTGTAATATAAGAATCTGGATTCTTCAATAAATGTGTTGGAGCATCATTTGGTGTATCGATCTTCATGGTTCTAAATTTATAAATATTAAATAGTACTTTATCTTTTCCAACTCTTTTTTGTTTAAAAAGGATTGGACCTTTTGAACTTAATTTAATTGCGATAATGACGATTAAGAATACAGGAGACAAAATGATTAGACCAAGCAATGCTAATACGACGTCAATAACTCGTTTGAACAGTTTCTGGTACATCAGTATAAACTCCCTTCTCTTTGTTTTGGGTATGGTGAATAACATTTTCTTTTGGTTTCTCGTTTGCGAATTCAAGCAAACGCTCTTTCAATTCTATACTATTGCATTCATCTAATGTATATACAAACTCCATAACCTTAGTCACCGGCATATCGGTAACTTTCCCAACAAATATTTTTTCGTATACCTGCTGATCGGTTTGTTCACTATCCACTAGTAATTCTTCATACAATTTTTCTCCAGGGCGAATACCGGTTTCAATGATAGGAATTTCATTTTCAGTATAGCCGCTAAGTTTAACTACTTTCTTGGCTAAATCGACTATTTTAACTGGTTCTCCCATATCGAGTATGAAAATTTCTCCACCTTGGGCTAAAGCACCAGCTTGAATAACCAATCGGCTCGCTTCTGGTATAGTCATGAAATACCTTGTCATTTTAAAGTCGGTGACGGTAACTGGTCCACCATTTTTGATTTGTTCTTTAAATAATGGGACCACACTTCCACGACTACCTAAAACATTTCCAAAACGTACGGCTGCGAATTTCGTTTTTCCGGGTTCATTTAAACCAGTAACGATCATTTCAGCAACACGCTTGGTTGCGCCCATAACGTTAGGCGGATTAACGGCTTTATCAGTTGAGATCATGACAAAACTGCCAGCACCAGCTGCTTTAGCTGCTTCTGCCATGTTTTTTGTGCCATATATATTATTTTTAACGGCTTCTCTTGGATTGTATTCCATCATTGGCACATGCTTATGAGCTGCTGCATGATAGACGCGATCCGGTATGTATTGTTGCATCACTTCAAAGAGTCTTTTACGATCTTGGATATCTGCTATCACAGGAATTATTTCGATTTGACCTCTGTATTTACCATTTAGTTCTTTATTGATTTGATAGATTGAGTTTTCGCCATGTCCCAATAGAATAATACGTTTAGGCGAGAATCGTGCAATTTGACGACAAATTTCTGAGCCTATTGAGCCCCCAGCACCACTCACTAAGATCGTTTTACCGTTTAACTTAGTTGCGATAACTTGCATATCTAATTTAACTTCTTCTCGTCCAAGAAGATCCACTACATCGATTTCTCTAAATTGACTAACTGATAACTTACCTTGCATGACATCCTCGATTGATGGCATTAGATTGACCGTGATTTCTGCTTGATTACAAATATCTAAAATACGTTCATACTCTTTTGGCTCCAAAGAAGGGATTGCAATAGTGATTTGCTGAACTCTATGTTTTTTAGCCATTTCAGGTATATCATCTATATTTCCGATGACCGGTATTTCATGCATCAACATCTTCAATTTAGATGGATCATCATCAACGATTCCAATAACTTTTACATCACTTGGATTGCGTTTTAAACTACGGATCAACATACTTCCACCAGCTCCAGCACCAACGATTAGGGTTCTGATTTGTTGTTCAACTGAATGACCATGCAATTTTTTATAGTGGTGTTCATTATAGATGCGCCAGACGATTCTACTTCCAGCTATACTTGCTAGTGAGAAGATATACGTTAATATAATAAATCTTAAACTTACTGTCTTCAACAAGACTACCGAAATAACTGCGGAAGCCACAAATGCAAAACTGACACAAACGACTATAGCCAACGATTCACGGATACTTGTATAGCGGTTAATTTTAGAGAATAGCTTGAATTGAGTTGCTAAGATGAGATAGAGGATGATAGTTACACCTAAAGTAGTCGTAAATGATTGCATTGAAACTGCGATGTAAGGATTTAAAAAGAAATAAGCAATCAATCCTGAAGCTACTATTGATAAACTATCGAACCCAATTAGAATATTCTTTTTAGTTCTTCTAGTCATAATCTTTCTCTATTTCTCCTTTAAAACAATCCTAGAAATTTGGGTTGCTTAATTTTTTTTGGTGCATTAGGAACAATTAATTCTCCATTGATAATATCTTTTGTTACTTGCCGAAACTTTTCTATTTTTTTCAGACCGAATTCTTTTTCTAATTGTTGATACGCTTCTTTCATGTAAAAACTTCGTGAAGATGTATTATGCGCATCTGAAGCAATAAAGTGAACTAAATCTGCTTCAATCAATTGTTTGCTGAATTTTTGGATTTTTTTACCAAACGAGCCCACATAGCTTCCTGCCGTTAATTGAGCTAATGCCCCTTTTTCAATCAGTGATAACAATTCATTTGGGGCAGTTAAAATAGCATGATTGCGCTCTGGGTGGACAATAATCGGTGTTATTCCAGCTTTTTGCAATTCAAAAAATAACGATTCCGTGAAAGCCGGAATCGTGGCGGTAGGAAATTCAATTAATATGAATTGGCTGCTTTCATCAATGAACTGTATTTTATTTTCAGAAATATCTTCTATCAATTCTCCTACAATACGGACTTCTTGTCCTGGGAAAATCGTTAACGGGATAGCTCGACTATCTAATTCTTGTTGCAAGATTTCGACCTATTGATTGATCACATCTTTTTCATTTGTCCAACGTCCGTTTTTATAATGTGGGGTGGCTAAAATATGAGTGATCCCTTCAGCGACTGCCATTCTGGCCATTGCTAACGAATCTTCTATATCTTTTGCTCCATCATCAATACCAGGTAAAATATGGCAATGTAAATCGATCATCAAATTTACTCACCTGCTCCGTAATAGTAATAATAGTTGTCGCCTTTCAATTCCACTCGGTTAAATACAACACCGATGACATTTGCTTTTACTTTTTCAAGTAGTTCTTTTGATTTCGTCACCATTTCTTTATCCGCACCATCTTTATTTACAACAAAGATCGTACCATCTGCTTTGCTTGCCATCACTTGGGCATCTGTAACCGCGATAACCGGTGGCATATCAAAAATAATCAAATCGAACAAATCTTCAAATTCAGTTATTAATTGATCCATCCGTTTAGATGCTAGTAGTTCGGATGGATTTGGCGGAATAACGCCACTTGTAATAATAAACAAACCTTCTGTATCCAAGCGATGAGCAATATCTTTGATCTCAACATCTCTTTCAGTCAACAGTGTTGTCAACCCATCGCGATTTGGCAAGCGAAATGTCTTATGAACTGTCGGCTTACGCATATCTGCATCAACAATCAAAACTTTTTTACCTTGCATAGCAAAAGTAACGGCAAGATTCGCTGATATTGTTGACTTTCCTGCACCAGGTCCAGCTGACGTGATGACAAGCGTTTTAAGATTTTTATCTACCATTGAAAATTGAATGTTAGTACGAATCGTTCTAAATTGTTCAGCGATTACTGAACTTGGTCTTGTTAGCGTAACTAAACTTGGACGTTCGTTAGTGTCTAATTGTTTTTGTTTTTTATTGAACATTTCTCTCACCTCTTTTATACTCTGCTTTTTGTTCTTCTTGTATTCAATTCAGGTTGCTTAACTTTCACTTCTGCTTTTAATTCATCATGTGACATTTCAGAAACACTTCCTAATACTGACCATCCTAATGTTTCCGTAATGAATCGTTCATCTCTGACCGTTTTATCCATGAATTCTAGTAAGAAAGCGATTCCAACACCTACCATTAAACCAACTAGTAAACCAATTACTAGATTCAATGGATTATTTGGTGAAATTTGATCAGTCACGGGAACAGCTTCAGAAATAATCGTCACATTTTCAACGTTCATGATATTTCCGATTTCATTTTGGAAAGTTACGGCAACAGCGTTTGCAATCTCCGCCGCTTCGTAAGGGCTATCGTCTGTTACAGTCAATGAAAAAACTTGCGAATTTTCTTGCGTTGTAATTTCAATTTTATTTGATAGTTCAGTTGTTGTTAAATTTGTTTCCAAGTTTTCTTGGACTTCATTTAAAATAACTGGCCCTTTAATGATGTCTTTATATGTATTGATCATTTGCACATTTGTGTTAATATCTGTAAGTTGCAGTCCTTCTGCAGATTCTGTTGTACGATTTACCAATATTTGAGTTGTAGCTTTATATTGGGGCGTTGCGATGAAAAAGGTAAATCCAGCTGCAAGTATTAGAGCAGTCATACCTAGACTGACGATCAATGACAAACGTTTTTTTAATGTGTTAAATAATTCTGATAAGCTAATTTCTTCTTCCATTTCTTCCTCCTGCTTAAATCTTTTTTTAAATCAGTTGTTATTTTTACGACATTAAATAGTATACCATACCAGTTTTTTTATTTGAATAAAATAATATTATTTTTATTTAATACATTTTTGTTTTTCAGGTTGACTGTTTGAGTTGTTCCTGTCAACCATTAGCTATCTCAGATAAATACTCGCTAAAAAAATAAAGAGCTCTTTCTTTGAGCTCTTTATTTTTATGTTTATTTTCTGCCGTCCAGTTCTTTACTCAACTGGATAATGTATTTTTTTAAGTCATCTTTCACTTCTTCATGTCCAAGACCATATTCGATATTGGTCATCATGTAACCGAACTTATCTCCAACATCATAACGTTTTCCTTTGAATTCATGTGCTAGAACTTGTTGTGTTTTATTCAAGGTCTCGATGGCATCGGTTAACTGAATTTCATTGCCAGCACCAGGTTCTTGTTTTTCAAGGATGTCAAAAATCTCTGGTGTCAACAAGTAACGGCCAATAATTGCTAAGTCACTAGGTGCTTCTTCAGGCGTTGGTTTTTCGACAAAGTGATTCACTTTGTATAGATCCTTAGAGACTTCTCCATCTAAATCGACGATACCATACTTAGACGTATCTTTATGTGGCACGCGCATAGTAGCTAAGACAGACGATTGAGTTTCATCGTAGTGATCCATTAATTGTTTGGTCAATGGAACTTCATCGACCATCAAGTCATCACCGAGCAAAACAATAAACGGCTCATTTCCGATAAAGCTTTTCCCATGCAGAACGGCATCTCCCAAGCCTCTTGGATAAGACTGACGCACAAAATGCAATTTGATTTTTGTCGTACTTTCTACTAATTTTAACAATTCGTATTTTTCTTTCATTTTAAGATTTTGTTCTAATTCAAAATTAGAATCAAAATGATCTTCGATTGAGCGTTTGCTTCTTCCAGTAACGATCAAGATTTCTTCGATACCCGATTCGATAGCTTCTTCAATGATGAATTGAATCGTTGGTTTATCCACGATTGGCAGCATTTCTTTTGCCGTAGCTTTCGTAGCCGGTAAAAAACGCGTCCCTAATCCTGCTGCAGGAATCACAGCTTTTCTTACTTTTGACATATCTTTTACCTCCTAATAGATTGCTTTCATTCAATGAATGATTAATCTGTATGGAATAGATCTCTCGTATAGACTTTTTCTTGTACATCCATCAATTCTTTTGCTAAACGGTTTGAAACGATCACATCAGAAACTTTTTTAAATTCGTCAAAATCACGGATTACTTTTGAATTATAGAATGTATCATCTTTTAATACGGGTTCATAAACAACTACTTCGATCCCTTTTGCCTTGATACGTTTCATAATGCCTTGGATAGATGATGCTCTAAAATTATCTGAATCGGTTTTCATCGTCAAACGATAGATCCCAACTACTTTTGGATTGCGCTTCATGATCATATTTGCTACATGATCTTTGCGTGTACGGTTTGCATCCACGATCGCGCCAACAATATTGTTTGGCACGTCTTCATAGTTAGCCAACAATTGTTTAGTGTCTTTTGGCAAACAATAACCGCCATAACCAAATGAAGGGTTATTGTAATGGGTGCCAATTCTTGGATCTAACCCAACACCTTCAACAATTGATTTTGTATCCAACCCTCTAACTTCTGCATACGTATCCAATTCATTAAAATAAGCTACCCGTAATGCTAAATAAGTATTGGAAAATAATTTGACTGCTTCTGCTTCTGTTGAGTCCATGAATAAGACGGCAATATCTTCTTTAACAGCTGCTTCAACTAACAGATCTGCATACGTTTTAGCTGCTTCCGTTTGTGCACCAACAACAATACGTGATGGATAAAGATTATCGTAAAGTGCTTTGCCTTCACGCAAAAATTCTGGTGAGAAAACAATATTGTCTACGCCGTATTTTTCTCTCATTTCTCTTGTGTACCCAACTGGTACAGTCGATTTTATGATCATAGTCGCTTGTGGATTGTAGTTAAGAACATCCTCAATAACACCTTCGACTGTTGACGTATCAAAGTAGTTTTTCTTTTCATCATAGTTTGTCGGTGTAGCGATGATAACATACCGAGCATCTTTATAAGCATCTATTTTATCTGTTGTAGCTGTTAAATTCAGTTCTTTTGTTGCTAGGTATTCTTCGATTTCTTTATCAACGATTGGTGATTTCTTATTATTGATCAAAGCTACTTTTTCTTCGATAATTTCTAACGCTGTTACTTCATTGTGTTGTGCTAAAAGAACGGCATTGGATAGTCCAACATAACCGGTTCCGACTAATGTAATTTTCAAAATGGATTGGCTCCTTTTAATTTTTATATTTAAAAAACGAAAAAATGTAACCTAATACTTTAATAATAGCAGATTAATGAACCAAAAACAATCAGTCTGCTACTCCACTATTACCACAAAAAAACACTATGAAAAAACATAGTGTTTTTTTCTTAATTTAATTCCAATTGCTCTTTCAACAAGCCAGATACTCGGTTCATTTCTTCATCGGATACGATACCATAGTAAATCCCATGAATCGTTGTGCCTGTTGCTGCAAGTTGTTCTTGTTGGATATTTCCAGCAGCTGAACGATAATTATTGAATAGTTTTACCATATCATCAAATTCAAGACTCGTTTGCATATTATTTTCTAGTGAACCTAAGATATCTTGGTAATTTGAAATCGTCGATAATGAGGCTACTTTTTCGACAGTTGCTTGGATCACTTGTCGTTGTCTTTCTTGACGACCGTTGTCTCCGTTTGGATCGTCGTAACGCATTCTAGAATAAGCTAATGCAGCTTTTCCGTCTAAAGAAGCCGTGACTCCTTCTGTAAAGTTGTAACCCTCAGAAGAAAAGGTTAACGGGCTGGTTACTTGAACTCCACCGACAGCATTTACAACATCTTGCAACCCTTGCATGTTGACTTCAACATAATGATCGATTGGAATATCCAACATACTTTGAACGGTATTTACGGACATAGACGTCCCGCCGAAAGCATAGGCATGGTTGATTTTATCGGTCGTTCCATGACCTACGATCTCCGTGCGTGTATCACGGGGTATACTGACGATTGTTGTAATATCTGTATTTGGGTTCACAGTCAGAACCATCATTGTATCCGAACGCCCTTGTTCCGTTCTGCCTAGATCTCCTGTATCTACACCCAACAATAGAATGGAAAACGGATCTTTTTTATTAATATCAACTGAACTTTCACGAACTTCTTCTGTTTCAACATCTTTATAAATCTTTTCAGTTGTTCCAGCTACATCGCTATAGATTTTCCAAATAAATAAACCTAAAGCAATAAATAGTGCCAATACAATAATCAAAAAAAATTTCAAACCTTTTTTGTTCTTCTTTGGTCGTTTTCTTGGATTTCGTATTTCAGATCTTGATTGTGACATTTCTCCACCCTTTTCATCATTTTTATAAAATTATTTTGTATCTAATAATCTTTAACAGATTATTCTATCATAACAGTAACAATTTTTATTTTACCATATATTAAAATTAATAAAACTTAATTCTTAAAAAAACAGATTTGTTAAGAAGTAAAATAGAGAAAAAGTTTTATTCAAACTAAACCCTTTCTCTATTCTATGATTATTTATTTATAAATTTTGTTGCGGTACTACCAGGGGCTTTATTCCCCTTTTTGATTAATCTTATTTCAATAGCTTCCAATCGTTTGGACTTGCCTTCTGAACCGGAAGATTCGCCGTTCTTAGCCCAACCTAACCAACCGTAGCTTTGTTCATGCACACGATAATAAATATCGTATTTCTCAGCCATTTCGCCAGTCAATTGGATTTGGATGGCTTCCAATCGTTTGGCTTTTCCTGAAGTACCACTTAAGGCACTGTTTGTTGACCATCCTTGCCACCCATAGCTTTGGACATGCGTTTTATATTGCACTCCTCCAGCATATGGCAGATTTTCTAATTTAATTTTGATTCCCTCTAGGCGTTTGGCTTTGCCGGATGTTCCAGCCAATGTTCCATCTTTAACCCATGATTGCCATCCAATAGATTGAACATGCGTTGTGTAAGAAACGGATGGAATTATTTCTTTCTTAACAAAAGCATCTGTTGTTGATCCAGGTGCAGCAGCTCCTTTTTCAACGATCACAATTTCAATTGCTTCTAATCGACGACCAAAACCTTCTGTTCCCGCTTCTACACCATTCTTAGTCCAGCCTAACCAGCCGTTTTTCTCAGCATGTACTCGGTAATACACATCGTATTTCTCTGCATCTGCACCAGTCAACTTGATTTTGATAGCTTCCATTCGTTTTGATTCGTTAGATGTCCCACTTAATGCTCCATCAGATACCCAATTCATCCAACCATTCTTTTCAACATGCGTAGAGTACGTAATGCCTAAATCCGAATTGTTTTTAACAGAAACTTTGATAGCTTCCATCCGTTTCCGTTTACCTTCCGTACCAGCTAGCTTTCCATCTTTTACCTCTGACATCCAGCCGTAAGATTGGACATGAGTTGAGTAAGAAACAGATGGTATTTTTTCTGAAACTTTTATTATGGATGTAGCATTATTTGATCCTACTTTTGCAGTTATAGTTGCAGTCCCAACTGCTAATGCTGTAACTTTTCCGGTTTTATCAACAGTCGCTACTTTTGGATTTGAACTTGTCCATACTACTGACTTATCATCTGTCGTAATTATTGGGCTATACCCAATTTTTAAAACATAGTTTTCTTCTTTTATTAAGTTTAAATTGGTCTTATCTAAACTAATACCTTTTAATGGAGCTATCACAGCTACTTTGCTAGTAGCTATTTTAGAACCTACCTTGGCAGAAATTGTTGTGCTTCCCAAATTAACTGCTGTAACTTTTCCGGTTTTATCTACAGTCGCTACTTTTGGATTTGAACTTGTCCATGTTACCATTTTATTTTCTGTTGTATCTAGAGGTAGGTAATTAACAGATAGTATTTCATTTTTCCTTATTTCTAAGTTAGTGCTATCTTTATTTACTGCTATTCCTGCTAAAGGAACATTCACAGTAATTAAGCTAGTTGTTATTTTTGCTCCAACCTTTGCAGTTATAGTTGCAGTCCCAGCTGATAATGCTGTCACTTTTCCGATTCCATCCACAGTCGCTACTTTTGGATTTGAACTTGTCCATATTGCAGACTTATCATCTGTCGTATTTGCTGGGCTATATCCAATTTTTAAAGTATAGTTTTCTTCTTTTGTTAAACCTAAAGTAATTTTATCTAAACTAATACTTAGCAATGGAGCTATTGCAGATACTTTGCTAGTGGCTATTTTCGAACTTACTTTGGCAGAAACTGTTGTGCTCCCAGGATTAACAGCTGTAACTTTTCCAGTTTTATCAACAGTCGCTACTTTTGGATTTGAACTTGTCCATGTTACCGTTTTATTTTCTGTTGTATCTAGAGGCCGGTAATTAACAGATAGTATTTCATTTTTCTCTATCTCTAAAGTGAAGTTTTCTTTATTTACTTTTATTCCTGCTAAAGGAACGTTCACAGTAATTAAACTAGTTGCTATTTTTACTCCAACCTTTGCAGTTATTGTCGCAGTACCAGCTGATAATGCTGTTACCTTACCATTTCCATCCACAGTCGCTACTTTCGGATTTGAACTTGTCCATATTACTGACTTAACATCTGTTGTATTAACTGGAGCATAATTAATTGTAAGGTTTTTACTGTTTCCTTTTTCTATCTTGGCTGTGCTGCTGTCTAAACTGATAGATTTTAAAGGTGAGACTATTTCTATTTTTGAAGATGCTGACTTATCTCCAGCAGTTACAGTAATGGTGGTATTCCCTGGAGCTATTGCTTGAACAAGTCCATTAGCGTCTATTTTAGCAACTTTCTCATTACTAGATTCCCATTTGATTCCATAATTTGGATCATCTTGCTCTACTATATTTGCTGTCAGTCCAAAAGTCTCTTCAACATTTAAAGTTAAAGCTGCTTTATTTAATCCTACACTTAATATTTGAGGATTTTTTAAAGTGACCGAAATAGACTTAGTTTCTTTTGCACCCAAACTATCGGTTACACTATATACAACTTGATAAGTTCCACGCTTCATCTTATCAATGGTATTGCTTTCTATAACTATTTTATCAGTTAAATCACCGTCTTCTTGATCATTAGCAGAAACCCCTGCTAATAGGTCAATTTTATCGCCTAGGTTGAAAGTCAAATTCTGTGCTTCCAACCTAGGTTGATGATGAACTTCTCCAGTATCTGATAAAATGACTTTATCAATCGAATAGTTTTTAGTGATCGTATTTCCAAAAACAGTATTCCAAAGAATGTTAATTTCATTTGTATCATTAATAAAAAGCTTATCAACAATAAATTTTCCATCATAAGATGTATCAATCAATTGGTTATTAACATACATATCGGCTACGTCTACTGTAGCTCCACTAAAAGAAAGGTTGCCGTTGATAGATTGCAATAGATTGCTATCTATCCTTATTGGCATTTCTGTAACTGGCGGGTTAGAAGCATTCATTGAAGAGACACTATTAGAACCGGACATAACAACCGTACCATTATACAATGCTGGGTTCCCACCCCAATTAAAATAACTCGCAGATAGTGACCCTGAAACAATAATACTATTAGCATTCAGCGCACCTAGTACATATATTGAACCAGTAACGTTAACATTATTAAATGTGACTACTACATCTGGTCCAATATAGACATCACCGTCTATTGTAGTATTGGATATTGTTTGATTTTCCTTTAGAACGGTAACATTATCTAATTTATTGATATTCTTATATTTTTCATGAATATCCTTTTCATAAACCGTAAACTCAGCACTACTTAAGCTATCCTCGCCCCATGAATACATTTGATTATTATATATTTTTTTTTCATTATCAGATACATCAAAAGCATGCATAGACGCTATCTTCCAAGTACCGGACTCATGTGTATCATCAATTTCTATACTAGTTTCATATAATTTTGTTTGTGTGTTATAGGTTAAATAAATCAATTTATTTTTTTTAGTTATTGGCATTTCATAAAAAATAAACACATTTTTCATCTGAACATCGTCTGTTATTTTAACACTTATTTTAACTTCGTCTTTTAGTGTAGCTTCTGTCTTACTGACTTTTAATGTAGCTAAGTCAATTGTTGGTGAAACTGTATCTGAACTACTTCCACTAACCGTAAACTCAGCACTACTTAAGCTATCCTCGCCCCATGAATACATTTGATTATTATATATTTTTTTTTCATTATCAGATACATCAAAAGCATGCATAGACGCTATCTTCCAAGTACCGGACTCATGTGTATCATCAATTTCTATACTAGTTTCATATAATTTTGTTTGTGTGTTATAGGTTAAATAAATCAATTTATTTTTTTTAGTTATTGGCATTTCATAAAAAATAAACACATTTTTCATCTGGACATCGTCTGTTATTTTAACACTTATTTTAACCTCGTCTTTTAGAGTTACTTCTGTCTTACTCACTTTTAATGTAGCTAAGTCAATTGTTGGAGCAGTAACATCTGCAGCATATGTAGATATTTTGGACTTTTCTAAAGGCTCATTCTCAATCGAGACTTGTTCTTCTGATGTTGGTTCTTCTGGCACCTTTTGTTCTTCTAATAACATTGGTTCTTCTAACGCTGGTTCTTCAACATTTCCATCAGCTGTTGAACTTTCATTATTTCCTTCTAGATCTGTATTAGTATTTGCATATACCACCAGACCTCCTGTATTTGATAATAATAATGAACTTATTAATAGTATACCGACTATTTTTTTCACTTATCCCCACTCCTATTTTTAAAATTATTTAAATATACACCAATTAAACTATATGTTATTTCATATAAAATATAACGTGTTTTTTTAAATAAAGCAATTGTTCAATGAAATAATTTTCAAATAGATCAATATTTCAAAAACGGATATAAAAAAATGAAATAGAATAGAGAAAAGACTAAAGACTAAATATATTTTATTTTTTCTTTACGATAAATAACTTGTTTTTTTTATCCATTTTCTAAAGTTGCTTGAGCAGTCATGACTGTGATGAATAACCCATACTTGTTTTTGGCAAGCAGGAAATGTAAGAAACGGCAGTTAAAAATGTATGCCGACATTCTTTCTTTTTTACTTGCTATTTAATATGGATTGCTTGTATCTGTGGCTTTCACCATTAAAAATGAGTAAATGAGAATGATGAATTAACCGATCGACAACTGCTTCAGTTAGAATCTGATCGCCAAAAACGTGATTCCATTGCCCAAACTGAAGATTCGTGGTGATAATAATGCTTCTTGTTTCATAACACATTGAAATAACTTGAAAAAGTAATTCTCCACCTTGTTTATGCAAAGGGATATATCCCAATTCATCCAAAATGAGTAAATCTAGTTTACTGAGATGTTTCATTAATTTTCCTAAATTGCCATTATTATTTGCTTCTAAAAGTGCATTGACTAAAGAAGCTACCGTATAAAATTTCACTTTTTTTGCTTGTGTTCGGATAATTGTTAGCCCAATCAAAGTAGATAAGAAGGTTTTTCCTGTTCCAACACCTCCATAAAAGATTAAGTTCGTTTTATGTTCTAAGAAGTCTCCTTGAAGAAGAAAATCCTTCGTCATTCCAGATGGAAGCTGGATATCATTCCATATAAACGATTCTCCGTTCACCGTAGGTAAGGTAGATTGTTTTAATAATTGATTCAGTTTCTTTTCTTTCCGTTGAGTGACTTCTGCTTCAACTAACTTTAGGAGAAACTCTTGTTGTGACTGTGCCTCTACCTCCTGATAGTGCTGCGGAATCCAACTCAACTTCAATCGCTTCGCATAGTTTAGAATGTCATCATGCATGGTTCTCATCCTCCATCGGTTTAAAGAGTTTATCGTATTGACCAAGTCCTCTAGTTATAGTAGGCATGGACGGTGTGTGTTGAGGTAATTGGGCAATCACTCGAACGCCGCGCCCATTTACCAATTGATAAAAAATTTGTTTAATGGATTCTGCACTTGGATGACCATTTTCAGAAGCTTGCAGAAGAGCTTGACTGGCAATTTCCATATGATTATCCTTTAAAATAGTAGAAAGCAGTTGTAAGCTTTCTTTCTTTTCTTTCACCGTACATTGAGAAAAATAGGACTGCCACGCATCTGGGAGTTGATCATAAAAGCTTGTGTATTTAAGAGCCGTAGGCCGTTTTGAGACAAGTGAAAGATACGGTTGCCAATCCATCGATTTCTCTTTGTAACCATATAGCCGATTATGTTGAACAATTTCTTTATAGTCCAAGCTAAAAAGAGTCATGTGTTCGTAAGAAATTTTTAATAGAACTTTTTCAAGAGCGAATCGTGGTGAACTAGAGTATAGATTTGTATCAAAATGAACATAACCATATTTATCTGCTTTTACTTCTTCATAACGAACGCAGTCAAACTCTTTTTCTGGTAATAAGAGAAAGGCTTCTTTATCTGCCGAATACAATTCGGAAATGGGCATTTGTTTCTGATAATGGATCCGTTTCCGGTCATTTTCAGCTAATACCCAACAGTCTTGGTTCAAACTTCTTAAATCATGAGTATGCACTTCTGGAAGAAGAAAATTATTCCGTACATACTTTACCATAGCTTCGACGTGTCCTTTTTCGTTCCCTCTTGCAGGATTACAGAACTCTAGCTGAAATCCATAGTGCGCAGTGAAACGTTCGAATTCCTCCGTTAAATCTCGTTTACCATGAGGTCTAATTTTCTTTACAGCTGGCGAAAGGTTATCAAAGCGAATGGCTTTTGGTACACCACCCATATGGTGGAAAATACGCTTCATTCCTTCTAAAAAAGCTTCTTTATTCTGAGCTTCCAAAACCTGAAACCAAAAGGTGTTACTATAAGGAAAAGAAAGAACTAAATAGGAAAGAGTTGTGTAGGTATTTTTATAATAAAAAGGAGCTTCTCCAAAATCAATTTGTGCCATACCAGGTTTGGCAGTTAAAGGAATGGCAGAAGATTGTCCTGTATTCAGTAATTCTTTTTTCCTTTTAGATACATAATCACGAATGGTTCGATCTGATCCTGTAAACTCATATTGCTCCAGGAGGAGCTGGTGGATTCGTTTAGCTGTTCTGCGGTACTTTTTCTTCTTTTTGAAGTCTTCTATTAGCCATTTATCAATCACTGGCTTCACTGAATCCATTACTCGAGCTGTGCGGGTTTGTTTATGTGGTTTATATAGATTGAAATCTTCCATATCTGCATACTTTTTGATTGTTCTAGCGTCAATGCCCAACTTTCGTCCTACAATTGCGTAAGTTTCATCTTTTAGGTTTACTTGTTCTCTGATATAATTAATTTCGGTCACTGTTAACATCTCCTATAAGTACCTCCCGTTGATTAGTCTATCCAACTAAGATGGTACGGTATTTATGAGAATGTTGGCAAGTGGCCTCTTTTTTTTATCTCAAGAGACCTACATAAATTAACTGCCGAAACTTACAATACTATAAGGCCATAAACACCATACTTATTTGCTGCTTCAATCGGCTCAATTATTTTGTTGCTTCTGACTCCTTGGTCTCTACTACCCTTGTATCTACTTCAATTAATTCTTTTGTATTGTTGTTAATTTCACTCGATTTTATCCTAATTGATAACTATTTTATCGTAAAAAAACATCACAAAATTAACAATTTGTGATGTTTCACATGAATTAAGAGCTTCTCTCCATGTCAGGATTTCATAAAAAAAAAGATTTGTTTTGACTACAAACAAATCTTTTACTTTTATACTGTTAATTTAATCCAGCACGTTCTTTTAGTGGACGCCACCAGGATTCATTTTTTTGGTACCAGTCGATTGTTTCTAGGATTCCAGTATCAAACGTATATTTAGGTTTCCAACCTAACTCATTTTCTAGTTTAGTTGGATCGATAGCGTATCTTTTATCATGTCCTAAGCGGTCATCAACGTACGTAATCAATTCGTGAGATAAACCAAGTTTATTAACAATCAAATCAACGATTTCATTGTTGGTGCGCTCATTATGTCCACCAACGTTATATACTTCGCCTTTGCGTCCTTTGTGCAATACTAAATCGATAGCTTGACAATGATCTTGTACATGCAACCAGTCACGGATGTTTAATCCGTCTCCATAGATTGGAAGTTCTTTACTGTCCATGCCGTTTGTTATCATCAACGGAATCAATTTTTCTGGAAAATGATAAGGACCATAGTTGTTCGAACAACGCGTAATATTGACGTTCATGCCATAGGTTTCATAGTAGGCACGAACCAATAAATCCGCTCCAGTTTTACTAGCTGAGTAAGGGCTGTTAGGTGCTAAAGGTGTTTCTTCTGTGAAGTAACCTTCGGCTCCTAAAGAACCGTAAACTTCATCCGTTGAAACTTGTAGGTATTTTTCAATATTCATTTCTTTAGCCACATTCAATAAAGCTAATGTTCCTTGAATATTCGTTTCTACAAAAATTTCAGGGTTTAAAATACTACGGTCGACATGTGATTCAGCGGCAAAGTTCACAAAATGAGTAATTTCATGTTGTTTTACTAAATGTCGCACTAATTCTTTATTTGTAATATTTCCTTGGACAAAGAAATGGTTTGGGTTACTCATTACGTCATCTAAATTATGGATATTTCCAGCGTATGTTAATAAATCTAAGTTAATAATTTTATATTCCGGATAGTTTCCCAGCATATAATGAACAAAATTACTTCCGATAAAACCTGCTCCACCTGTTACTAAAATATTCATACTTCTTTTCCTCCTAAAATATACTGTATATAATAGTTCTAAAATTTTTATAGACATAAGTTTATTGGTTAATCTTTATTAAATAGATCTCTCGTATATACTTTGTCTTTAACATCGTGTAATTCTTTATCTAACCGATTTGATACGATGACGTCTGATATCTGCTTAAATTCTTCAACGTCTTGAATTACTTTTGAATTGTAAAATGTATTGTCTGTTAAGACAGGTTCGTACACAACGACCTCAATTCCTTTAGCTTTAATCCGCTTCATGATACCTTGTATTGAAGAAGCTCTGAAGTTATCTGAATCTTTCTTCATCGTCAAACGATAAATCCCTACTACTTTAGGGTGCATTTCAATTACTTGGTTTGCCACAAAATCTTTGCGTGTATGATTAGCCTCTACGATGGCTCCAATAATATTATTAGGCACTTCGTCATAGTTAGCTAACAATTGCTTTGTATCTTTAGGCAAGCAATATCCGCCGTAACCAAAAGAAGGGTTATTATAATGTGACCCAATTCTAGGATCTAGACTTACACCATCAATAATGGCTTTAGCATCCAATCCTCTTACTTCAGCATAAGTATCTAACTCATTAAAATAAGCTACACGCAAAGCTAAATACGTATTTGAAAATAATTTGACCGCTTCAGCTTCAGTAGAGTTCATAAAGAGAACCGCTATATCCTTTTTGATAGCACCTTCAACTAATAGTTCTGAAAAAACTTGTGCTTTTTCTGATTCTTCTCCAACAATAATTCGTGAAGGATACAGATTATCATATAATGCTTTACCTTCACGTAAAAATTCTGGAGCAAAAATAATATTTCCAGTTTTATATTTTTCTTTTATCTCTTTTGTATACCCCACTGGTACCGTTGATTTTATAATCATCGTCGCAGTTGGATTGTATTTCAAGACATCTTCGATAACACCTTCTACTGAGGATGTATCAAAATAGTTTTTCTTGTCGTCATAGTTTGTCGGGGTTGAAATAATGACAAAATCTGCTTGTTTATAAGCCGATGTTTTATCCATTGTAGCGGTTAAGTTTAATTCTTTTGAGGTTAAATATTCTTCAATTTCTTTATCAGCAATTGGAGATTTTTTTTGATTGATTAAACAAACTTTTTCTTCGACAATTTCTAGTGCTGTTACTTCGTTATGTTGAGCCAATAGAATTGCGTTAGACAACCCTACGTAACCTGTTCCTACGACCGTAATTTTCATGTTGATTGCTCCCTTATTAATAGTGATGTCTTTTCACGATGAAACGATTGTTAAACTAGCAAAAGTATTTTTTACTTTCAAACTAATTTAGTTCCTTATTATTATAACATAAATATTTATTTACGAGAGTTTGTAATTACAGTTGAATTACTTTAATCAACCTACTTTAAATGAAAGGTATTACGCTGTATAGAAAATAATGGAACATAAATCAGTTAGTCACTGATTTATGTTCCATTATTGTTTACTAGTCTATTTTATTTAAAATACGCAACAATCCCATTTGTTATTGCTTTCGATAATGTATTCTGGTAAGAATCAGTTTTTAGTTTTGCTAACTCTGTTGGTGAACTCATATATCCTAGTTCCAGTAAAACAGCTGGAATAGCCGTTTCACGTAATACAGAGAAAGTATTTCTTTTTACGCCTCGATTTATTGCTCTTGTGCTATAAATTAAAGAGCTTTGAACATTAGTTGCAAGTTTTGAACTTTCAAGAATACGTGTAGGATCATTATGAAATTGTTCATTCATTTTAGAAGGATAGTCAGAATCATATTGGTAATAATAGGTTTCAATACCAGTAACAGCAGTATTACCCGGCATTGCATTGTGATGGATACTAACGAAAATATCTGCACCTGAAACGTTTACCGCCATTGATCTTGCTAATAATCCCATAGTTTTGTCTGTCTCTCTTGACATCAAAACTGTGAAACCTAGAGCCTCTAAGTTTGTCTTAACTTTCTTCGTTACTTGTAAATTAAGATCTTTTTCATTTGTTCCATAGTAAGAAGCTCCGCTTTCTGTTCCGCCATGACCGGCATCAAGAAAGACAATTTTTTCAGTATTTAAACTTTTTTTGTTGATCCATCCAATTACTATTCCATTGTCAATTCTAGCAATTTCAGCAAAAACACCACTTTCAGTGATAGCTTCTTGAGTTACCTGTACATTTTGCCCATTATATAAATAATTTGTATACAAAGTTGATCCGTACATTCCTTTAGGTAATGTATAAATTCCATCATTATTAGTTTCAACTTTTGCTCTGTAGCTAGTTAATTTCTGACTGATTATTCTATCATGTATTTTCACGCTTGATTTTTTTATCCAGCCGATTATTCCACTGTCTTCTGTTCTAAGTAACTTAACAAAAGTTCCACTTTGTGTAGTGGCTTCTTCTCCGACACGAACGTCTTGATTATTGTACTTGTAACTCGTGTAAAGAACTGATCCGGCCATACCGTCTGGTTTAGTATAGATACCTTCATTATTCGTCAACACAGTTGCGTAGTAATCGACGCTCTTTTTAGTTAAGAATTCATCATATATTTTGACACTGATACCCGCTTTTTTTACCCAACCAATTGTTCCGTTGTCTTCTATTCTAACCAATTTAACAAAAGTTCCACTTTGCGTAGTAGCTTCTTCTCCGACTCGAACATCTTTATTATTATACTTATAGTTTGTGTAGAGAACGGCTCCTAACATACCGTTTGGTTTAGTATAGATACCTTCATTACTCGTCAGCACAGTTGCATAATAGTTAACATTTTTTTTAGTTGAAAATTCGTCAAATGTCTTGACACTGATACTTGATTTTTTTATCCAACCAATTGTTCCGTTGTCTTCTATTCTAACTAATTTAACAAAAGTTCCACTTTGCGTAGTAGCTTCTTCTCCGACTCGAACATCTTTATTATTATACTTATAGTTTGTGTAGAGAACGGCTCCAGCCATACCGTCTGGTTTAGTAAAGATACCCTCATTATTAGTCAACACAGTTGCATAGTAGTTAACATTTTTTTTAGTTAAAAATTCGTCAAATATTTTTATACTGATACCTGATTTTTTTATCCAACCGATTGTTCCATTATCTTCTATTCTAATCAATTTAACAAAAGTTCCACTTTGCGTAGTAGCTTCTTCCCCTACTTTAACCTCTTTATTATTGTACATATAACTTGTATAGAGAACGGCTCCTTCCATGCCGTTCGGTTTTGTATAAATACCCTCATTATTCGACAACACAGTCGCATAGTAATCAACACTCTTTTTAGTTAAAAATTCATCATATGTCTTTAAGAGAGTACTTCTGCTCATTTTAAATTCAACTAACTCTTCTGAAACTACTGCTGATTCTGTTGGTGCTGGCTCTGTTGGTGTTGGTTCTGTTGGTGCTGGCTCTGGATTAATAGTAACTACTGTATCTTGAGTAATATTTTCTAATTTTTCTGAATTCAAATTAATATTTATGATGTTTTCAATATTTGTCCTACTGTTTTGAACTTTAATTATCATTTCAGAATTTTGATTTAAATTAAAAAATCTTATTTGCTCTTTTTCAGATTCATCAATGATAGTTTCGTAATTTGATTCATATGTCTCAATAATTATATTATAATCCTTCTTTGATTCATCAAAATAAAGAAACAGTTCTCCATTAATAGTATGTACAGTTATGTTATTTAAAAAATCTAAATCTTCTTTTTCTGATATATCTTGATCACTTAGTTGTTGATTAAAGAGAAATTCTAAAGGTTCAGAAACTACTTCGTCTATACTACCAGTATCAAAATTTGTCTCAGTTGATTCGCTATTCTCGCCTGTAGTTTCTGTGGTAGTACTACTAGAAGTATTCTCTTGAGCTAAAGCTGCAACAGGCAAAAACACTGTAGAGAGCAACAAAAATACCGTTAACGATGTAAGAATTTTCCCTTTAATTTCCCAAAATAATTTCACTTTTTTATTTCCACCTTTTTTCTTATATTTTTAGTCTAATCTCTCTAAAATTTATTACTAAACCTAATATATCTAGATTAATTCTATTTATTTTCGATTAAAAGAAATTTTTCCAAAGCTTCTTGCCATGGTAATATTTCAAATCCAGTGGCTTTAGCTTTATCTAAATTCATAATTGAATGTTTTGGTCGATAAGCTTTTTGTGGATACTCACTTGAACTTACTGGTGTTAGTTCTACTTCTTTGTCTTTTAGTATTTCTTTAGCGAATTCATACCATGAACAGCTATTATCATTTGATAAATGATAAACACCATATTCACATTTGTTATCAACTAGATAAGCCATAAATTCAGCTAAAGTACGTGTCCAAGTGGGTCTTCCATATTGATCGCTTACAATAGTAAGCTTTTTATGCGTTTTAGCTAGTCCCAGCATTGTATAAACAAAATTCTTTCCATATTGACCAAAAACCCAAGAAGTTCGCACAATATAATAATTTGATACATTTTCTTGGATAAATAATTCTGCTGCTAATTTAGCTTTTCCATACTCATTTTTAGGATTAGTAGCATCTTTTTCACTGTATTCTTCTGTATTAGAACCGTCAAAAACATAATCAGTACTAACATAGACTAATGTTGCACCAACTTTTTCCGCTGCAACTGCAATATTTTCAGTTCCAGTAGTATTCACCAGATAATTTAATTTTTTGCCGTCATCCTCAGCTGCATCAACTGCTGTATAGGCAGCACAATGATAAATCACCTTTGGTTTTGAACTTTGTATGTAATTATCAACTGCTTTTTTATCAACAATATCTAATTCTTCTGATCCCAGGGAAATGTATTCAATGTGTCTTTCTTCCAACAACTTGCTTAATTCAGTTCCTAGTTGACCTTTTCCACCAGTAATCAATATTGACATACACCATTACCTCCTATATTTTTTATATCTCATAATAACATTTCTATATTTAAGAATAACTATCATATACTCAGTCTATTTTTAAAACTGAGTATATGAATCATAATTAATTTGTACCACTTTATTATTTATTCCATGTAAATGGATTATTAAATTCTGCTAAAGTAGGATGTTTTTCATCTTTATCTGACAGAATCATTTGCTTTAGAGGCATCGGCCATTCAATCCCGATATCTGGGTCATCAAACGCAATCCCTCCATCATTTTCCTTAGAGTAATATTCATCTACTTTATATTGAACATTGCAATTAGGCGTTAATGTACAAAAACCATGTGCAAAACCTTTTGGTACCAATAACTGGCGGTGGTTATATTCGCTCAATATATACCCTTCCCATTTTCCATATGTTGGCGAGCCGACACGCATATCAACTAAAACATCATAAATTACCCCTGTTACTGCCCTTACCATTTTAGTTTGAGCTTTAGGATCAGTTTGAAAATGCATACCACGCAAAACACCAGGTTCTACGGATAATGAATGATTATCTTGGATAAAATTAAAATCTAGACCTGCTGCTTCAAATTTTTCTTTCGTATAGTTTTCTGTAAAAAATCCTCGATGATCGCCAAACACATCTGTTTCTATAATTTTTACATCTTGTAATTTTGTATCTATCACTTTCATAAATAAACACTCCTTATATTTCTGAGTTTGCTAAACGTAACATGTATTGTCCATATTCATTTTTCTTTAAAGGTTGTGCTAAATCAATCAATTGTTCTCTAGTTATATAACCCATGCGGTAAGAAATTTCTTCTAAACATGCTACCTTCAAGTTTTGACGCTTTTCGATGGTTTCAATAAATGTTCCTGCTTCTAGCAATGATTCATGTGTTCCTGTATCTAGCCAAGCAAAACCACGACCCATCACCTCAACTTCTAATTCACCAGCTTCTAGATAAGCTTTATTGATATCAGTAATTTCTAATTCTCCACGTGGTGATGGTTTGATATTCTTAGCAATATCAACCACTTTATTATCATAGAAGTACAATCCTGTGACCGCATAATTACTTTTTGGTTCCAATGGCTTCTCTTCAATCGATACAGCATGCATTTCATTATCAAATTCGACAACTCCAAATCGTTCTGGATCATTGACATGATACCCAAATACTGTTGCACCAGATTTTTTTGCAACTGTTCGTTGAAGCATTTTTGATAATCCACCACCATAATAAATATTGTCTCCTAGAATTAAACAGACTGAGTCATCTCCAATAAATTCTTCTCCAATAATGAATGCTTGGGCTAGCCCATCAGGGCTTTCTTGTACTTTATACTCTAAATTTATTCCTAACTCATGTCCATCTCCGAATAATTGTTCAAAACGTGGAGTATCAGTGGGAGTTGAGATAATTAAAATGTCTTTAATACCTGCTAACATTAAAATTGACATCGGATAATAAATCATCGGTTTGTCATAAATAGGCATTAATTGCTTTGATACTGCCTTAGTCAATGGATACAAACGGGTTCCACTTCCTCCAGCTAAAATAATTCCTTTCATTACTAACACTCCTTAATTTTTTTTATAAAAGCTTTGACAGATTATTACTTTCCAACAATTGACTTAATGAGCGATTGCTGTTTTGTTACAAGAATACCAAATAAGAAAACTAGAACAAAACCAATACTCATGATTATTAAATTAAAAAAATGTGAAAATGCTAATTCGGGCAGTACAAGGAAAAATGCGACCTGTATAACTCCTAAAACTAAAGGTTTAATCAAAAGCTTAAACAACGGTATAAAATTAGAACCAAACATTCGATACATCAATAAGTAATTATTTATAAAGAAATTAATTGTAAAAGAAATTACTATCATTAAAGCAACATCTTCAATTTTCCCTAGAATAATACCTATTATTATCGCAGTAATATTTAATACTGTTGACAATATTCCAGAACGAAGCAATAAATCGGTTCTATTTCCAGATTGAAAAATAGCACCTGTACTACTTTGTAGCATCTGAATAAAAATTGAAATCGCTAAAATTTTAAAAGATAAAATACTTCCGTTCCATTGATTACCAAATAAAAACAAGATAATATCCTCAGCAGCAAAAAATAAAAATACTGATAGCGGTGCACCAATTGTTGCCAAAACAGAAGTAACTTTGAAATACACAGATTTTATTTTATCCAAATCTGTTTCATAATTTGACATAATCGGCTGAATCACTGGTGTAATAATGCTAGATAACACTTGGTTAGGGTAAAGAGATAATTGATATGATTTATTGTAGTATCCTAGGGCACTTGAACTAAAAAATTTCCCAATTAATATACTATCTAAATTACGAGAAAAATAATTTATAAAGTTGAATAAAAACTGGTTTTTTGAGAAGGAATAAATTTTTTTCAAAGGTTTTACACTTATCTTTAAATTAAACTTTAAATCTGTTTTTGATTTATAAAAAACGAATAGAAAAAGAGCCCTTGATATATTCCCAAAAATCAATGAATAATAACTTGCTCCTAAAAAAGCTAATCCGATTGATACAACAGCATTGGCGATATTCGATCCAATCAACGCTATATTTATTGTTTTAAAATCTTTTCTTTTTTGTATAGTAGCTTGTGGAACTAGATATAACGTATAAAAAATAACACAAAAACCTAATGCAATACTAATTGGTCGATAAACTTCATTATCGTAAAATAAACTGATTGGATACCCCATCAACATGAAGATTACACCAATGAAAACCGACATTGCAATAGTGAAAGAAAAAATTTGTTGAATCTCATCTTTTGACAATGATTTATGTTGAATTATAGCAGGGCCAATTCCAAAATCTGCTAACATTTGAAAAAAAATAAGAAATACATTTACTACTGCTACAATTCCAAATTCATCTGGGGTTAATATTCTCGAAAGAATAGAGTTTAAGAGTATTTGAATTAGCATGTTCGAATATTTACCCATTGCTGAATAAAATATTCCTGTCCGAAATTCCTTTTTTATATCCATTCTAATATAGTCACCTCAAGTATTCTTAACAGCAATCAATCCTAAATAGTTGAACTACCATTCATTTTAATATTACATCCAACCCTTTTAAGTCATACATATCAAGCTCATATACACTTTTATATTTTAAAATCTCATATAATTGATTTAAAGAATGAATCTCATGTTTATAAATAAAAATCAGTTTTTTGCGGTTAGATGTCAATAATGCATTTGTTGAAGAATCCTCTTTATGATAAATTTGAACTTCTGGATCATAAAGTAAGAATAGTTCTTCTTTTTTTGCTATAAAAAACATGATATCTTCTTCCATATACATAAAAGTTTTACTATAAAGTCCGTTATACTTTTTAACATAATTTGGCGAAAAAATATAGCAGCTCCCATGTAGTTTATAGCCTTCGATTCTTTTGCCGTAATCAAATTGTTCTCTTTGAGACATTCTTTTTTTCTCTCTAAATTTTTTGAAATACCTTTTCAAAATTTTTTTATAAATCAATTGCATCAATTGTTGTATATAAGTAACATTTAAAAAAAGGCTTACACGTCGTTTCTTTATTTGTTTTTTTATGTTTTCTTCGCTAAAATCCATACTTTTCAATTTATATGGATTTTGATGCTGTTGGTCTTTAAGAGAAATAATGTCCGGACCTAAAATATCAAAATTGGTTTCTGAATAAATATCATCTATTTTTGACAAAAAATCATTTTGTTCAATAATAGTATCGTTATTTATCATAATAATGCTTTGAGCACCTAATGTTTCTTTTGCAAATTGGTATCCTAAATTGTTTCCTTTTGCAAACCCTAAGTTTTCTTTTGACTCTAATACAAAAATATTTTTTCTAGACTCGAACTCTTTAGTCAAAATCTCAAAACTATTATTATTTGAACCATTTTCAATAATTACAATTGCATAGTCTTGATAGTCGACATTTTGCTGGATGGACTTCACACATTCAACTGTGTCATCTATTGTTAAATAATGCAAAATGACAAATGCATATTTCAAATTGATTACCTCGCTTCTATATCAGATCAATCTTTTTGTCGTTAGCTAATTTCTATTTATTGAATTATCTACTAACTATCAAAAAGCTTAATAATTCTGACTGCTCTTCATTCCAAAAAAATTTATCAATAAACCAATAATAGCATATTTTTTTGTTATAAGAAATACTATTTAAAAACTCTCACTGATTATATCATCTACATAAAAAAGATTGTATTCCATTAAATACAGAATACAATCTTTTTATACTTAACACAGCAACTTGTTATTTAATTTTTAGAAATATCAGCCTTTTTTATCCACCCTATTGTTCTTCTACTATTGATTTCAATCAGTTTAGCAAAGGTCCCATTTTGTGTGGTTGCTTCTTCTCCTATCTCTACTTCTTTACTATTGTATTTATAATTAGTATACAAAATTGATCCTTGCATGCCATTTGGTTTAGTGTAAATCCCTTGATTGTTTGGTGATACAGTTCCATCATATTTCACTTTTTTCTTAGTCAAAAAAGTGTCATAATGGTTGATTTTAATACTTGTTTTTTTTATCCAACCAATTGTTCCCCTATCTTCAACTCGGATCAATTTGATAAATGTACCACTTTTTGTGGTTGCTTCTTCTCCTACCTTTACTTCTTTATTATTGTATTTATAGCTAGTATATAAGATCGATCCTTGCATTCCTTTTGGTTTAGTATAAATCCCTTCATTTTTCGCTAAAACAGTTGCATCATAATTAACATTCTTTTTTGTGATAAATTCATCAGGGATAATAATATTAACTTTTTTTATCCAGCCTATCGTTCCTCTGTCTTCTAATCTAACTAACTTAACAAAAGTCCCACTCTGTGTTGTAGCTTCTTCAGTAACTAAGACTTCTCTATTATTATACTTATAACTTGTATATAGTAACGGATTTTTCATCCCATTTGGTTTAGTATAAATACCTTCATTATTAGGTAATACCATCGCAGTGTAATTCATTTTCTTTTTCGTTAAAAAACTATCGTAAACATCATAATCTGTTAATTGATACTGTTCTATATATTTGTTCAACTTATTTGCATATCCATATGGGTCTGTCGCATAAACTCCATCTAATGCAGCTGTTGCATCTTTATAAGAAGTTGTATTATTGACCCACGTACCTGAATATATTTTACTATTCCAAGTTGTTCCATATCTCATTTTTTTTCCATGATCTTCTAAAGCTTCAAAATATGAAGGATATTTCCGGAAATTAGCTAAGATACTCACATCTGCATCAAACTTTTCATCGTGTTCCCAAGTCCACATTTTTACATATTGACCATTATAACTTCCTTTAATCCCAGTAAGATTATGATTAGGAGGGTTTGATAACCCGCTACTGCCATAAGCACTTTCGTGGATAGCTTGAGCAATGATCACCGAAGCATATAAAGGCTCTTCTCCAGATATGTTAGCTATCTTTACTGCATAAGATGCAATATAATCAACAAATTCTTGTCTTTCAAATAGTGTTGTACTTTCTTTATATATTTTATTTTTTTCAGTAGCACTTAATCTACTTTCTACACCAATTTTAGAAATAGCTAGTTTTTGCCCAACATTAATAGAATTTATTTTATCTTTGGCTATATCATTCCATATAGCCAATTGAGCCAGCGAAACTCCAAATTCTTCAGCAATACTGTTTAAATTATCTGTAGCTATGATTGTATATATTCCATCAACCGCAATTCTTTTAACCGTTGGTGCAATTATCATTCTTTTAATAAAAGATTTTTGTATTTCTTTTTCAGGATCGACTGTTACTTCTACACCAGTTTCTTCATTATCTATAGATTCCTGATTTACTTTAGCATCAATTATTTCATCTGTACCTATAGGTTCCTTACTTGTTCCAGCATCTTCTATTTCACTGACTTCATCTGTTGTGTCCAAAATCTCTTCACTTACTCCAGTATCTGCTGAACTCTCTTTCGAAACATTTTTTAGTAACTCAATCTCGATATCTTCATCTAAATCATTTAACTCTCCTGTTTTTAAAGTAATAAACAAATTATATTCTACAAGTGTACTTTTATTCATTAAAGAAATATCAATAGTAGATTCTTTAGTGAAACTAGAAAAATAAATTTTATTCATCCCTTCATTATCATTTTCAATATTATGTTCACCTTTATATGTAATATTATTCAACTTATATGTATCTATTTCGTCATAAAAAGAAACAACTAAATCTTTTTCTTTTTTTTCTATATTAATCTGGTTTAAAAAAGTAATATCATCTTCTTCAGATATATTTTTTATATCTACTTTTCCCTCTAAGTTAATTTTATCTTCTGAAGAACCATCCAAGAGAACTGTTGTATCGTTTTTTGATTCAGTCTCACTTATATTATTTACTGCTTCCGCAACAACTATTGTGGGAAGTATTGTGCTTGCCACAATTGTACTGATGATTGAATAGGTTAAAATATTCAATCCTATTTTTGAAAAACGTTTCACTTTATTTTCCTCCTACTAACTATTATATATTTTTTAATAATTTTATTTAAAAGAATTATTTTATGTAATAACGATCATGTCAAAAATCCAATAAGTATATAATAAACAATTAACGCAGATATTATTGTGTTTAGATAATATCTGCATTAATTATTTTATCAAATGAAAATTTTTTATTTTTCTTCTTTAAAAATCGATTCAGGTACTTGAATTATTTTTACAGCACTATCAAATTTTTTCAAATATTCACGTTGAGTATTATACCAAAATTTTGTAGTTGTATTTTCTACAATCACAATAATAATTTCTGGCGCGTTTACCTTAGAGCTAATTTCAAGTAAATTTGAAGTTGTCATAATCTTTTGTGATTGTTCAGATAATTTATTAACCAACTCATTAGGTAGCGCTTGTTCAATAACCATTATTTTATCTTCACTTTTCGGATTAACAATATCATAGATGAACTTATCTTGACTTTCTCTTTCCATTATAAAGATATCTTTTTCATTAATATTGTAATTAAATGCATAATTGATTTTTTTGTTGAATACATGGTAAAGAATAGAAACTAGAACTCCTAAAATTAAACCAGCAAATAGAGAAACTACAAGTTGTACTACCAATAACAAAGGAGAAATCACGTTATTACTTTCTTCTATCAAAGTAACATCTGCTTGAGTTAAATCTTTTATTTCTGGACTGTTTAAAACAAATATTTTTTTATCACTTAAAAGTTCAACTTCGTTGTTCATTATCATATCAAAATAGTAATTAGCCACTTTCAAGTTTTCACTTTCAGTTCCAACTTTAAATTGAAATTTCATCGTTTCGTTGGATAAGTCTCTAACTATGCCTATCACACCTCTATCTTCAGCTGTAGGCACAAACTCTATTTCCTCTTGCTCAGTCAACAAATCAGTGATTTCTGCACCTGTTTCTTTTTCTACTATTTTTACTGCTTCATCGGAGAATAAAGCTTCTTCTAGTAATACATTATTGTTAAAGTGTGTATCATCATTTTTTTCAATGTAAATAACGAATTCTGCTATATTACTGATTTCTTCAGTTTGTGTATCTTCTGACGAAGAATCACTATTGTCTGTAATTAAATTTACTACTGTAAATAAAGCAAAAACAACTGCTCCTAAAATTGTGAAAAGTAAGATCCTTTTTTTATTTTCTAACAAAAATCGTTTAGATTCTTTAAAAAAGACTTGTGTTTGCATAATTTGGATTCCACCTACCTATTTATTATTATTTTTCTTTTAACAATATCATGTTCTTTTGTTTATTCTCTAAATCCAATATATTGTTGCGCCTAATTGATACTATATCTTTTGTAATAACTATGAATATAAAAACCAATGTAAACATAGTCCAGCTCACAGAAAGTTTAGTGAAAAAGAAAACTTCTATAAATGAGTGAATGAATACTGAAGAATATGCAATCAATATTGCAATAGACTTTTTAGACAGTTTAAGAATAATAGGATGGACAAACAAAAAGAAAGGGGACGCAATCAAAAAGATATAGATTGTTCCAAAAATAAATCCTAAATTTCTTAGTGAGCTAAAGAGAAAATTATGAGGATCGTTTCTCCAAACTATACCTACCCCTAAAGGATTTAATAACGTCTCATTAAAAGCTTCTTTCCATAATTCTTGTCTTGTTCCTACTGTACTTGCGCCTAATCCAGAACTGAGACCTTTAAGTAGTTCCCTTCCTGGAGAGGTTGCTAGCATGAAAAATGTTGCCACTACTATAAGAAAACCCAAACTTAATAAAAGATTCTTTTTATTAAAATTTTTATTAAACAATGCAATAACAAAAAACAAAAAGATTGCTATAACTAAGGACACAATGGCTCCTCTAGAAATAGTCACTATAATCGCTACTAAATCAATTAAAAAGAAAAACAACCAATGTTTTTGTTTAGAAATGAACTCATAAATCAAATCAAACGATATAAAGATTGAAATGAAATTTGATTTTCCGATTAATGTTCGTGCAAAGTCTTTTAGATCATAGAATCCTGTAGCACCAGATTGAAGGCCTACTGAAAAGTTAATAAATAATTGTAAAATTATTAATAACACAAAAATTCTAGATGCATAAATGTAAATATTTTCTTTTTCCTTAAAATAATAATATGCGATGAATAAGGAAATTATTCCATAGAAGAAAACCATTGCCCCAGGAATACCCGAAAATCCATAACTCGTCCAATTAACTGACATAAGCGAATATAAGAATATTGCCGTTAAGATTGCCATAAACGAAAGTAGTAAAGGTGGAATTTTATAAAATTTATTTTTATTCCATAAACTGATCACAACGCCTAATGCTATAAAAATTAACACGGGCTCAATAATATCAATTTTATAAATCAAAGGGCCAACTGATACTTCAGTTAGTACACCAACGCTCATTGCAACAAATATTATAATAATATTTATCACTAAAAAACCTCCTTTTAAAAATTTGACATCATATTATATAGAGTCTTTCTTTTAAATATGCCTTTCTCATTATATCAGAATACAAAGATAGATGTTTACATTTTTTCAATTTGATAAATGGTTAATTAAATTACGATTATTCTAATTCTACAAATTCATTATCATTTAGCAACTTTGACAATCTAAGGTTTATTCGTATAAAAGTCCATATCTTTCGCATAATCTCCACCATGAAAGATATCATAAATAATCAGATCATAGTCATTAAGTAGCTCTAGTGCTTCTTGATCTTTTATATCTTTACGATTATTTCCAAGATCTTGATAATTTGAATCTAAATAAAAGCCTTTTTCAAACGCAGGTAATTTTTCTGAAATTTTTTCAAGCAACGCATAATAGGGTGTTACTTTTCCATCAACTTTCTCTAATACTTTATTCATGAAAAACATTGGACTAATCGTTCCTAAGTCCTCATGCTCTGAAGAAAAATTACTATGAATGATAAGAGGTGTTTGATATTTTGCCACATCTTTATTTTGTTTGGTTACATCATAACTGTACGCTGCTGGCAGATGATCTCCCCAATAAACAGTGATGATTTTTTCATCTGATTTATTTACTTCTGAAACATAGCTTAAGAGAGCTTCGTCTGTATACTGTAGACTTGATACGTAATTCAACATATCCATCTGTGAAACTTTACCTTCCACCACAAATTTCTGTAAATTCCCAAAATACCCTACATGATAAGGTCCATGACCTTGCATTGTGACAAGATGGACAAAATCTTTTGTTTTCGTTTTGGTAATTTCTTGAAGGACTTGTTGATATGCAGACCAATCTGAAATATATAAACTACTTTCTAATTTGTCATCAAAATCCATATCTTCTTCAAATATCAAGTTATCGAATCCCATTTCATTATATACACCTGTTCTCCGATACATAGATGATTGAAAAGGATGAATAGCTGTTTTAGTGTACTCGTCGTTTGCCTCATTATTTAGATAGCTGATTACTGATGGAACTCGATTCATTGTTGAAGTCAGCTGTGTATAAGCACTTGAAATATTTGGCAATAAAGGTTCAAAAGATATTCCAGTTAATGCCTCAAATTCAGCATTAGCAGTTCCACCCCCAAAACCTTGTGCTAAACTTTGACCGCTCCAACTAACTTTTGAGACCTGTTTATGATTTACGATAGGGTCCGGAGTAACTGAAAGACCTTCAAATGAATTAGGATCAGAAAGACTTTCGTTCATAATATATACTAGATTTACATCATCTAATGATCCTTTACGCGTCGTATTTATTTCTTTCGCTTCATTTTTATATTTATTTGCTAATTCTTGCATTTTTTTTCTTGAATATTCAGGTGGCTCGTTTATTGCTTGCCCGCCTAAATTATATAAGAATCCTGCAACGACACCATTTTTTTCATAATTTTTCACTTGGTTAAATGATATCCATTGGACCTCCGCAAATTTCTCAAAACTTGTTTTTACTATATAATCAGTTTTATTAAATAAGATAAGTGGGATGAATAAAACTAAAGATACAATAAAGGAAATAACTCTTATATAACCTTTATTGATAATATTTGCTTTTTTTACATATGTTGATTTACTTAAGAAAAATAATGAAACTAGAAACGTTATAATGACGAATATAATCGATATTTGCACTATTCTTTCAACTGAAAAAAACAAGAAATTTATATCTTTTAACATAATCACATCTGATGGATAAATTGGCTCAGGTCGATAAAGCATTTTTTGATAATTACCAATACCAAATAAAATCATAAAAAATAAAAATACAAAAGAGCTCCTTATAGTATTTCCTAATAATAATATAAAAGGCCACTGGGCTATCCATAATACAAAAATATTCATAACTGTTAACGTTATATTTCCAAGAACAAAATCCATTAACAATGATATGCTTAAGTTAAACTGTAATAATTGTATGAATATAAAACTTATTGTCGCTACTAAAATGGTCAAAATTATACTCAATAATAATGTTATTGCTTTTTCTTTTTTTTTTTCCCTTAATCTACTTCTCCTCATCTACTTCTTGGCTCCTTTAAAATTAAACATTAAACATCTGTGAATAATTCTAATTTATCAATCACTATTAGGTTATCTTTCTTTTATAAAAGAGATAATTTGATTCATCGATTTCGACATATCACATACTTCAAAAGCATATGCTCTTATTTCTTGTATCACTTCTTCTTTTGTATCGTCTGTTAAGTATACTTTATGATGAAATTCTATAATTTTATTGAAATCAATGCTTGATGAATCACTTGAAAATTCATAATAATAAGGAAATGACGTATCAACTATATCAACTTTACTTCCTGATACAATAGGAATACCTTTCGCAAGATATTCTCGACTTTTTAAAGATGTAGAAAATTCGTTCTTCGTCTTATATCTTCCGAATGAGTCTAAAGCAATATCAGATTTCGAGTAAATACTTTCCAGTTTTCCACCACTTAAGAAACCTTCGAAATGGATATGATCATTCAATTGAAGATCATTTACCATCTTCTCATAGTTTTGTTTCTCTTTTCCTTCACCTACTAAATGGATGTTTATATTTTCAAGGCCATCATTTTTATAATATTGGGATAATCCTAAAATGACTCTTTCGTAGCCTTGCCAAGGCTCCATTGAGGCAACTGCACAAATTGTAATACCCTCTGTTTCAATGGGCTCACGAGGTTCAATTTCTTTCACACGAATTCCATTGGTAAACTGTAATGTCGGTATCTTAAAAATTTCATTTATATTATTTTGAACAGCAATACGATCTATTAAGCCCTGTAATTTTTTTCTATTATATTTATCTTTAATGTATCTTGGATAATCCTTTAGGTTAGCTTTAAGCTCATCATCATATGGATAAGTCGGAATTTCCATTATAATTTTAATTTTAGGATTGCTTTTTTTTATTTTACGTAATACTTTAAGCATAGGATAATTAAGCGCAGTAGGTCGACGTAAGTAGATAAAATCAACTTTCTCAAACTCTTCACTATACTTCCATGTAGGATCAGAATTACCATATGGCAATCTGCAAGTAATAGTATTATACAATTTATGCCACAAATCTTCTTTATTACTCTTCATTACTACAATTTCACAATTAACTCCAGCATCTTTTAATGTCTTTATTTGTGCTATCACTTTTTTATCGATACCATTTAAATTACCATAATCAATATCTCTATAGAAGATAAAAAATCCATTCATTTTATCACCTTTTCTATTTTTATCTATTTCTAAAATCTTTTATTTTGAAGATAACTCTGTTTTCAAAATAAGCAAGCTTAAAAAAATTACTTATTATTTTTTCTTGAAATTTTGTAATCTTATAATAATTTTTTATTAAATAGAATCGACTATCTAAATTCATTTTTTTCTGTTTAATTGCTTTCGGAAATGATTTAGAAATGCTTACAGAGTGCTCATGAATATATGTCTCATTTAATAATAACACAGTTTTTAAATGCTTTTTCCTGAATTTTAATGCAAGAGTTTCTTCCTCACCGTATAGAAAAATTCCATTATCATACATTCCATACTTCATCATATATTCAGCATTTACCATCAATAAAGATCCTGGAACAACATCGACTTCAACTTTTTTCTTGTTTTTAAATTGATTAAGATCATAATACTTCTTGCTAAAGAATTTTATATAAATCATACTTGCTGATAAAGTATAATCTAAAAGGTTTTGCACCTTCCACGCAATCAACGTTTGATTTTCTCCGTTGGGCTTCAAAGCTTTAGGAGCAACTATACATGTTTCTTTATCTTTATTAAGTTGTTCGGCCATTGCTTCAATATTTTTTTCTGTAAAATGAACATCTGGATTAGCAATAATAATATAGCTTGAATGGAACTCATTGTAAGCTTTCCTTATACCCAAGTTATTCCCATAACCATATCCTCCATTTTTATCTGAAAGAAGAACTGTTACTTTACCTGATTCTTTTTTCTTCAACTTCTCATAAGAATTATCTGTAGATAAATTATCTACAATTATAATGTGGTCTAAATTGGAGTAATCTTTTATTTCTTCTATAAGGCTGATTGTTTTATTTGCATCATTGTAATTTAGTATCACACAGCTAATATCCATTATAAATACCTCACTTTTAATATTATTCTATTATCACAAGCTAGTGTTATTTGTCTAAAAATATAACTGTGAAACACTCTTTAAAGTAAGTGCTCCACAGTTACATTTTATAACCTCTTTTTTATAGCATTAAATGTATAGAATGAAAAATAATAAAGAGCTTTAAAAAATGGAAGCTTTTCAATATTGTAGTATGTGTTCCAAGTTCGCTTTAAAGCTTCAATTTTGTTACTTGAAATTGATCCAGCAACTTTACGGTAAGAAGATAGAACTTCATCATAACCATAAGCGTAGTCAATTTTTTTTAGCAATTGTAGCCAAGTAGCCGTATCTTGCCCTTTACGCACCAAAGGCATATAAAAATCTCCAGTAAATTTCTTATCAATTACTACTGTTGAACAAGCAATCGCTGTGTTTTTAAGTAAAGATGAATAGTTTATCTTATTTGGAATGTGGATGTGATTATTTTGAGTAATTCCATCTTCTGCTAGTGTTTCATAAGCCGTATAAGTAAAACCGACCTTTTTGTCTTTCATAAATTTTATTTGTTGATTCAACTTATCTTTTTTCCACATATCATCACTATCAATAAAAGCAACAAATTGACCTTTAGCTGTTTCTAAGCCTTTATTTCTTGCTACAGCAGCTCCTGAATTTTCAGCTAACTTCACATATTTCACACGTTTGTCTTTTTTTTGTATACGAGAAATAATCTCTTTACTGCTATCTGTTGAACAATCATCTACTAAAATCAATTCTAAATTAGTATAAGTTTGGTTCAATACAGATGAGATTGTTTTTTCAATATATTTTTCTGAATTATACACTGGCGTGACAACAGATACTAAATTCTCAATCATTTTTTTCTCCTTAAACATATTATAAATTTTTAAATTCTTTAGCGCCGGTATTCATAATTTTTAATATTTCAAAGATAGTTTTTTCTGATCCATATTCTTTTCTCTTACGAATGGCCAATTGTAAGTTTAATAATAGATGCCATTTTGGTTCTAGCGCTTTAAACAAAGCCCCTTTATCCTTATAAAATTTTTCGTTGTATCCTTTGAACCAACTTGATTCATAGTTATAGACGTCTGCGATTACTGTTTCTTCAGCATATACCTTTAAACCTTTTTTTAAGCACGTCCATAGAAATAAAGTATCTTCTCCGGAGCTGAATTTTGCTCCTCCTCCAAATAAAAGCGAAAAGAAAACATTTTCTCTTATTATTGCATTTCTATAAAAGGAAAAAGTTACCGTTCCATATTTCAAACTATTAAAAAACCTTACTCTCCCAGGTTTTGAAACTCTTTCTACAGTCCGGTCAGGGTAATGCACCCGGACATTGAACACTATAAAATCTGCGTCCTTATATTTTTCATATGCTTTTTCAACAATTTCTTCATAGTTATCTACATAAACCATATCATCATCTGCCATTAAACAAATATCTCCTGTTGCTCTTAGCAAAGCGCTATTTCGACTTTTTCCTACGCCTCTTTCTGGATAAGAATACATTTCAACTCTTTGTTCATTTGAGTACCCAAATTCATCGGTTTGATTAATAATAGTAGCTTTTGTTTGTATATTCATTTTTTTTGCCAATGATAAATCAGTAATTTTTTGATTCATTGTTGATACTAAAACTTCAATATTCATAAATTAAACAGTCCCTCACTAATACTCTACGATTAGTTTACTCATCTAGTTACTAATCAATACAAACTTTATAATAGCATAAAGTTTTTTTTTTTCATATTACAGTCTTATATCACTTTTCTTTTTATAAGCAAAAATAAAAATTAATACTATTAATATATAAAATGGAGCTGCTAGATATCCACCTTTTTGAAAATTTAATGCGATAAATAGGATACCTAATTTATAATTTATTTTAACTAAATACCCGCTAAATAATACTAATCCTAAAAAAGCTGCTACTCCTAAATCTGACAAGAAATATGCATAAACATTCCAAATATCAGGTGTATGACCAATACCGTTTCCACTTATCAAATGATTTGTATTGATATACTGCCAACTTTCTAATAAACGTGCAGAGGCAGAACTATCTTTTCCAGCTAGGATATCTGAAGTACGATCGATCAATGTAACTTGGATAATATCTTTAGTAATAAAAATTAGGATCCCTAAAGCTATTAAAGTTAGTACAATGTAGAAATAATCGAGCTTTTTATGCTTCATATTTTTAAAAGTTTCAACACTGAAGAATTGAAGTACAAGAATTAACATCATAATTCCAATAGAACTATAAGAAAATGTTGAAATTATCGTCAATATTAAAAGTAATAAAAATAATATATTTGTTTTTATATTTTGTTTATTGAATAAATTAACACCTAGAATAATTGTTAAATAATAACCGAGGTATGATGGTTCTGAAAATAAACTTCTTATCCTGTAAAGATTCTCTGAACCTTCAAAAAGATAACTTATAGAATCGGTTCTAGTAAAGTGCCAGAAAAACTCATATGGTAAATTCCCGTTAGTATACAATGCTAAAGAAATATAAAACCCTATCAGACATACAATTAAAGCCGTTATATTCATGCTTTTCATTAATTTTTCTTCTAAACTATGACGATCAATAAAATTATAGAAACTAGTTATAACTACAGCATAAGTAGTTATTTTGAATAAGCCAGCTAATCCTGTTTTCAGAATAAATGCATCATTAATAAAATAATTTTGTAAAATATTAAACACTATAATGGTCAAAACTATAATCAGCCATTTATATTGTTTTGGTCTAATTTTAAAATTATTGCTAAGCACCATCATTAAAAAAAGGGCTCCAAAAAGGTAGTCACTAAAAGAAAAAATGCCTATCATCCAATCTGACAAAACGAATGCTAGGCACATTATCATTATAAAAACATTTTCCCAAACTTGATAGAATGCATAATTAAAATCCACCCATTTTTTTTTCATAGAAAGTTGTTGCATGTTATAACCTACCCTCAATATTTTGTAAATCAAATAGCATAGAAACTAAGCAATGCTTTATTTCCTATGCCATTCTTTTACATTTTGTAATATACTTTATTTCAATATTTTTATATCATTCGGAATTTCTTTATTTTGAATTTCTTCTTCATCTAAACCCGCTGAAGAGATTTTATCAAATAAAATCTTAATTGTTTGTAACATTATTTTCACATCTAATAGCAGTGTGTATTTTTTTATATATAGTAAGTCAAAATTTAATTTGCTATTAAAATCAGTTGCATACTTACCATATACTTGAGCATATCCAGTAATTCCAGCTCTTACATTATGTCTTAAGTAATATGAGGGGTTCTGTTCCATAAATTGTTCTACAAAAAATGGACGCTCAGGACGAGGTCCTACTACAGACATATCCCCTATTAATACATTTATCAGTTGTGGCAACTCGTCAATTCTTAAAGATCTTAAATATTTACCAAGAGGAGTCACCCTACTGTCATTTGATGTAGCCAATACTGGTCCGGATTCTTTTTCAGCCGTGGCACTCATTGTTCTAAATTTAAAAATATTAAATTCTTTTCCATCTTTTGTAATTCTAACTTGTTTATATAACACTGGTCCTGGTGAAGTTACTTTTACTAATAAAGCAGTAATTAACAATATTGGAGAAGTAATCACTATTAGAACAATAGAAAAAAGAATATCAACAATTCTTTTAATTAGTCCATCTTCTGAAGATATTTTAAAATCAGAAATTTCAATAATACTTTCATCTTCAATATTCATTATATTCGGATTAACCAATATAAGATTTTCAAAATTAGTATTTATAAATAATTTTTTATTTTCTTTTATCAATAAATCATATATTTTTATTTTTTCTTCATTATCAATTTTACTAGCTACATAAACTATGTCTACTTTATTAAAATTATCAGCTATATTTTTATAGAAATCAGACAATACTGCTATAGTAACTTTATGTCTTTTGCTTTTTGAATTCTCAAAATTAAAAATAGCAGAAGCAACTTGTTCCTTTGTTCCTACAACCATTACTTTCTTGCTGCCGCTAATTTTTTCATATATTTTATATACTAAGATTCTCCATAAAAATAATACTATTATACTAACTAAGAGATTAATTAATAAAACAGACCTAGGAAAAGCAAACCATCTTCCAAAAAACGTTACTGCCATTATTGCGATTGTCATTATAATTTGAATGATTATGGTTATATACAGAAAATCAGCAGTTGATTTATTATATAAAATATAAACACCAAAAAGTATATTTAACAAGACAAATGCTATCATAATATATACAATCGCATTTCGATATGCTTCAAAATTTCTCATTGGAACACTATTTTCAAATTGGATATAAAAGGATATGAGAATTGAGAAATGAAATAGTATAATATCTATTGTACCTATGAACAGCTTTCTCGTTTTACTAAATCTTTCTCCTTGATTCATAAAAAAACCTCCGTTAATTAACTAAAAATCTTGTTTTATAAATAATACCATATTAATAAACAAAATCCCATATTTGTCTAAGTACTTTATTCTTATTAAATTATTTTAAAATCAGTTGGTTTATTTTTATCATTTCTTAGCATAAATATTAAGGCCTCTATAATTCTTTTACTCGCCATTCCATCGCCATAAGGATTATTAGCTTCAGCCATTTTTTCATGTGCTTCTTTATTTACTAATAAATTAGTCATCTCTTTTATAATCGTTTCAGTTTGGGTACCGACTAATTTAAGAGTGCCTGCTGTTACTCCTTCTGGTCTTTCAGTCGTATCTCTAAGCACTAGAACAGGCACTCCTAATGAAGGAGCTTCTTCTTGGACACCACCAGAATCGGTCATGATCATATAACTTTTAGCCGCTAAATTATGAAAGTCCATCACTTCAAGCGGAGCAATTAAGTGGATTCTAGGGTGTTTCCCTAAAACTTTTTCAGCCATATTTTGAACGATCGGGTTCAAATGAACAGGGTAAATGATTTCAACATCTTGCTGTTGATCGACAACTTGGCGTATCGCTTTGAATACGCGCTCCATTGGTTCGCCTTGATTTTCGCGGCGATGCATGGTTATTAAAACAAGTTTACTTTCAGGATCGATATTTTCAAGAACGGTATGATGATAATCCTTTTTAATTGTCTCTTTAAGAGCATCGATTGCTGTATTTCCGGTAATGAATATTTTTTCTTCAGGGTGATTCTCTTTTAATAAATTCAGTTTACTTTCACTTGTCGGTGCAAAATAGATATCTGCGATGACATCTGTTAATTGGCGATTCACTTCTTCAGGGAAAGGAGAATATTTATCCCACGTGCGTAGCCCTGCTTCAACATGACCTACTTTAATTTGATTATAGTAAGCAGAAATACTTGCCGCAAAGGTAGTCGTCGTATCGCCATGAACTAACACTATATCTGGTTTAGCTTCTTTCATGATTTTATCTAAACCCATCAAAACATTTGATGTGATTTCAGATAATGTTTGATTTTTTTTCATGATATCTAAATCATAATCAGGAACAATATTGAACGTCTGTAATACTTGATCTAACATTTCACGATGTTGAGCTGTAACCGCTACGATAGATTCAAATCGATTCGATTGTTTATTGAGTTCTTTTACCACAGGAGCCATTTTTATAGCTTCTGGCCTCGTACCAAAAATTGTCAGTACTTTTATTTTTTTCATAACCTAAACCTCCAAAACAGATAATCATATTTTTAAACAGATAATTTACCGGTGATTTTTTTTATAGAAAGATAAGCTTTATCTGTTATAGTAATGCCCTTTAAATCTTTTATTTTATTTTCTTTTTCAATTTTGTTGACATTGCTATTTTTCAACCCTGAATATATCGATAGCATTTGTCTTTTGATCAATTTTTTCTGTTCTTTAGAATAAATTTCATTTAGATACAATTTTTCTAGTTCTTTAAAAATAATCAGATAGGAATCAAACGTTTGCTTTAATCTTTCTTGGCTTTGATCCGTCATGATTGAATTTTCACGGTATCTTCTATTGTAGTAAAAAGCATTCGCATAAATCATTGAGCGACTATTTAAAAAAACTTGCGTGGTAAATAATTCATCTTCATGCAAGATGCCTTCATAAAAAGATAGATTATTTTGTTCGATAACTTCTCTTCTTACCATATACAAATATACTGGTGAAGAAAATGTCCGTCGATTCACTGCGAATCGCTCATCTGTATACTTTACTCCTTCTTGTAGCCGATGACTGAAATCATAGTTATTCTGTTTGATTGGTTCATTTAATCCGTCTAAAAAGGCTCTTCCGTTAAAGCGGATAAGATCTGCATAATTTTTTTCCATTAAATCAACCAGATTTCCGATTGCCGTTAAAGCTAAATAATCATCTGAATCCACAAATAGCACATACTTCCCACATGCTGCTCCCAGCCCTGTGTTCCGTGCTCCTGAAAGACCTATATTCACTTGTTCAATCAACTGGACTCTGCTGTCGGATAGATAAGGTCTCACTTTTTGATTGCTTTCATCGGTACTCCCATCATCAATTACGATGATCTGCAGTTCTTGGTAAGTTTGTTTTACAATCGAATCTAAACACTCTTCGATATACCTGTCTACATTGTAAACAGGTACAATTACTGAAACTAAAGGGTCTTGCTGCATGCTTTTCTTCCTCTCCAAACGGGTATTGTTTATTTCTTCTTAATAACTTCGGTTAACAATTTCATTTGCCCTGTAAGGATCAGTCCTATTGCAAATAGAATTACAAAGATGATCCCGTTGATCATAAGGTTTATAAAACTTGAAAACGTGAAGCGCGGGATGATCAAAAAAAACACCACTTGGATCAAGGCCATAATAGCGGGTTTACTTAAGGCTTCTCCAATCTCACTAAAGTTTGATTTAAATAACTTGTACATCAATAAATAATTTGTCTGAATGAAGTTTATCGTAAATGCTAGGATGACCATCCAAGCTACGGATTCGATCCTGCCAGCTAGGATCCCAATCACGATGGCCGTAACAGTGACCACTGCGGATAACACACCAGAAAGCAATAATAAATCGGTTCGATTAGCGGATTGGAAAATAGCTCCAGTACTGCTTAATATCATTTGGATCCAAACCGATAACGCTAAAATTTGGAACGTTACGACACTTCCACCCCATTGATCGCCAAACAAAAATAAAATAATATCACTGGAATGAAAGACTAAAAAGACCGATAACGGCAAGCCAATCGTGGCTAATAGGGTTGTAATTTTTAAATAAACCGATTTTATTTTTGCTAGATTTGTTTCATAGTTAGACATGATCGGTTGGATCACCGGTGAAATGACATTCGTTAAAATTTGATTGGGGTATAACGAGACTTGATAGGCTTTATCATAAAAAGCCAAAGAACTCGTTGAAAGATACCTTCCAATCAATATGTTATCTAAATTCCTTGAAAAATAATTGATAAAATTGAATAGAAATTGATTTTTTGAGAAACTAAAGATTTTTTTCAATGGCTCTTTGTCTATTTTTAAATCAGGCGTTAAATTCGTTTTTAGATAGAAAACAATAAATAATAAGGCTGCTTTGACTGTATTGCTGATGATCAATGAATAATAGCTGAAGCCGTTTATGGCCAGTATGATCGACACCACACCTGCTGCAACATTAGCCAGTACCGTTATCATATTTACCGTACTGAATTTTTTAGCTCTTAACAACATCGATTGAGGCACAACTAGAATCCCATAGAAAAAGACACAAAAAGCTAACACGATACTGATTGGTTTATAAACCTCATTATTATAAAAAGCACTGATTGGATAGCCTAGAAATACAAATACGATTCCTAAAAATAAAGCTAAGTAGAGTGAGAACCCAAAAATGCTGTTGATTTCCTGTTTCGACAATGTTTTATTTTGGATGATTGCTGGACCAATCCCAAAATCAGCTAACATTTGGAAAAAGATCAAAAAGACATTTACCACTGCGACTATTCCATACTCTTCTGGAGTTAATATTCTGGATAGCACTGCAGTGACCAATAACTGGATCACGACATTAGAATATTTCCCTAGTGCACTGTAAAAAATGCCTTTTTTGAATTCATCAGCCATTCCCATAATGCTCCATCAACTCCTTTGTTACTAGATTGACTAACCGAATTTCTTTTTGATCGCTTTAAAACTCTTTTGAAATTTCTTTCCAACTGTCACTCTTAGTTGCATCACTTTTATGGCTGCTGCATATTTTTCATATCTTAAGAGTAGGATCAGAATTTTTACAAATGTATTTTTTTCTTTTTCGGTCTCTATTTCAGAGATAGCTTGTTTGATTTTAGGATTTTCCATTAAAGCTTCAATGTGTTCCTCTTTTTCAGGACCCGTCAGCGGGCAATCTTCCCAAGCTAAATTACTCAATTCTAAGTACAGTGCACCCCAATAGTGTTGGTTCACTAAATCGTGGTACTTTTCTGCTTTTTTCCAATAGACCATCCACTCTTCGAATTGATTAGCAATAGTGTATTCATAAAAAAAGCGTTCTTTACGGTAACGATTGACTGCTGATCCTTCACGAAAAACATAATGGTAATAAGCTTTTGGCTGATAATAAATCGTTGTTGCATCAAATCCTGCTCGTTGATTGAATAGGGCGTCTTGCCCTACTTTTTGATCAGTGAACCGGCAGTCGTGTTGTTTTAAAAAAGCATAGTTGAATAGTTTGTTCCATAAAGCATAAGGAGATAATGCATAATGGTCTCTAAAATTGTCTCTGAATGATTCTTGTTCTAAGCGTCCAATTAACTTAGGCAATTTTTCAGTTGTTGTGACTTTACCTTCTTTATCTACGACTTCATCAAAGTATCCAAATACTACTATATCGGCATTCGATTCTGTTGCTTTGGCAACCGTTTCTTCAATCAGATTTGCTTCAAAGTAATCATCTGGGTCAGCGAAATAGATATACTCCCCAGTTGCTTGATCTAACCCTGCATTTCTGGCAAAACCTGAGCCGGCATTTTTTTGATGGATGACAATAATACGCGAATCTTTTAAGCGGTATTGGTCACATAGTGCACCCGATCCATCAGTTGAACCATCGTCAACTAAAATAATTTCGATGTTTGTATAGGTTTGTTTTAAGGCGCACTGGATCGCTTTCTCCAGTTGCTCAGCAACATTGTAGATAGGCATAATAATTGATACTTTACTCATCGTTATACCCCTTTCACTTTCATTAATGCAATGACTTGCCTATTATAGCATAATCAAATGACTGAAACATTACAGTTTTCTAAAGACTTTTCACCTTTTTGGCCTTGAAGCTTTAACAATTTTTAAACGTGTTTGCGTTGACTTATTTTCATTCAATGAGTAGACTTAACCTTATCAGATAGAATGATTGAAATTAAAAATTCGAAAAAAAGAGGGATGAAAATGGCTATTTTAGTAACTGGTGGCGCTGGATACATCGGCAGTCACACAACTGTAGAATTATTGAATGCCGGACATGATGTTGTCATCGTAGATAATTTTTCAAACAGCAAGCCTGAAGTATTAAATCGAATCAAAGAAATTTCCGGAAAAACGTTCTCTTTTTATGAAGTAGACGTCTTAAATAAACCAGATTTAGAAGCAGTCTTTAAAATCCATGACATAGAAGCAGTCATTCATTTCGCTGGCTACAAAGCTGTTGGTGAATCCGTTAGCCAACCGTTAAAATACTACCACAACAATTTAACCAGTACCTTCGTTCTTGCTGAATTAATGGAAGCTTACAATGTTAAAAAATTAGTTTTCAGTTCTTCTGCTACCGTTTATGGAATGAACAATGTTTCTCCATTGATTGAAGACTTGCCTTTAAGCACAACAAATCCTTACGGCACAACAAAAATGATGATTGAACAGATCTTGCAAGATGTCTATGCTGCAGATCCTTCTTGGAGTATTGCATTGTTGCGTTACTTCAACCCAATCGGTGCGCATGAGAGCGGACGAATCGGAGAAGATCCAAATGGTATCCCAAACAACTTGATGCCTTATATCACGCAAGTAGCTGTAGGCAAACGTGCTCAATTGAGTGTCTTTGGCGGTGACTATGATACTCCAGACGGTACTGGCGTGCGTGACTACATTCATGTAGTCGATTTAGCTAAAGGCCATTTAAAAGCAGTTGAAAAGATCCTTGCTTCAGAAGGTATCGAAGCTTACAATCTTGGAACCGGAAAAGGCTATAGCGTAATAGACGTTGTGACCAATTTTGAAAAAGCTACTGGCAAGAAAGTTCCTTACACGATCATTGATCGACGCCCTGGTGACATTGCCACTTGCTATTCGGATGCATCAAAAGCTGCTCAAGAATTAGGTTGGCGCGCTGAACATACGTTAGAAGATATGTGCCGTGATTCTTGGAAATGGCAAGAAAACAATCCAAACGGATACGAATAAAATAAAATTGAACAAAGGCCTTATTTAAAAAAATTCATGCCCTCTTTTGATGATCTAATTCATCAGGAGTGGGCATGAATTTTTTTGTTTGTTTTTTAGCTATTTTGATTGCCAAGTGCGCTTCACTCTTTCGTGAACTGGCCCTTCATAGAACAGTAGCCTCGAAAAGCAGCATCACACATTCGTACAAGGGCTCTCCACCGAAATGTGAGATAAAAAAAGGTGGTCACTTATTCGTCAATGTTGGTTTCACGTAGGAGTAGCACAAAAAAATGAAGCTATCATCTTTGGTGTTGGCCGATTAGGTACACCACCTGCTAAGAAATTTCTAGAGGAATAGGGTTTGCTTGTAGCCTAAAATGAAGCACTGTGGGCAAATAACGCCCAAGTGTATCATGTTTGTAAGCTGCTAAAGCAGCAACAACCATGACAACTTTCTTTTAGGCTTCAGGCGATCCAATGGCTCTCTACAAGCAAACCCGTTATTCCGGAAGAAATTTCTCTTTAAAGCACAAACAACCGAAAAAGATTCACTCTCCCATTGGGAAAGTGAATCTTTTTGTGCAGCTTATTCTTATCTTAGTCTTTTTTCTTTACCGCCTGAAGATAGTTTTTGCTTTAGCTCGGATATAGTTTCCGATACGTGACGGAGCAGCTTCATTGAGCGTACCAGTTTGATAGACTTCAATAGCGGCATTGATCACCGCACCCGCAGTCATCAATGCTCCAATGACCTGTAGCCAAATCAACATGATCATAAACGTTCCGATCGTTCCGTAACTTTGTGCACCAACAGCAAAATATTCAACGTATACCGCAAATCCTTGAGAAACCAGCATCCAGCCAATAGTTGAGAACGCTGCTCCAGGCAAAACACTCTTGAAAGCTATTTTTGCATGAGGGACAAAGAAATACATCACACAAAAAATAATAAATAGTACGATCATAGTGACCGGCCATCTCAAACTTTGAAATGTCTCACCGATTGTTGCAGGTAGGTCAATGATTGGGGTAATATACTCCAATATCAATTGTCCAAACCCAAAAATAATTACGATTGCCATGATGCTAAAAATCATCAGTGTCGTTAAAATCAGTGAAAATAATCTGATGATCACGATATTTCTTCTAGGCTCTGCACCATAAGCTTTATTCATGCTCACTTGCATCGCAGTCATTCCTCGACTAGCTGACCATAAAGCTCCAATCGCCGCAATAGACAAGATCCCTCCGCTGCTGCGTGTAAACCAACTCTTTAATAACTCTTCTACTTGATCAAAAAAATAACTTGGCACAGCTTTTTCAATGTACGGTAATAACTCCGTTGCATCTAAACTTAAGTATGGCAATACATTCCCAATCACAACAATAATCGGAAAAATGGATAATAAAAAATAATAACTGATGATTGCTCCTGAATTCCAAACTTCAGCTTTCCGGTATTTCTGGATCAAAATGATACTAAATTTCTTTACTTCTTCTTTTTTATTTAATTCTGACTTATCCAATTGATCATCTTTTGACATATTCAAACCCCTTTTTCAAAACCAATCATTATTATACCGATTTAAATCAAAAAAATAAAACACTTATTTAATAAAAATAAGTGTTTTATAGAATAAATCGTTTGATGAATGGCAACTGAGCTATCCCTTTAATACAGATGTAACTGATACAAAAAACTAATAGCGTCAAAATTGGTACAGAGAGGAATGGAGTACTAAACAAAGTGGTTGCTCCTGCCTCCCATAAAAGGAAAATAATCAGCACATGCACCAAATAAATCCCAAATGAATAAGCAGAGAGGTCTAATAGTATCCGTTTGAATTTAGCTGAAACATGTTTTGGCTTTAATTTTTCTTTTGCCAATAGAAAAGCAGCTATACTCATCAAGAACACATTTGGTGTCAAGTATTCGTAAGGAACATCGTAATGTTTCCCTTGTCTTAACGACTCCAAACTCGTCATTACGATGGTACTTATCAACCCGGCTGCTCCTAGCAAATAAATGGCTCTCTTCACCCATTTGCTTAAATCATAGTGTGCTAGAAAATAACCCGCGAAGAAATAACCGACATAACCAAAAGTGATATCCAAGTTGATGCCTCTTTCAGCAAAGGTCACCGTTGAACTGACGGGAAATTCATGGTAAGTTGGCAGGATAAATCCGATATAAAAACAAAAAGCAATCAGATAAAAGATCATTTTTTTATCCTCAGCGATCTTTCGCAAAAAAGGGATCATGACATAAATTTCAATCATCCGAAAAAGAAACCACAAATGAAAATGCCCTTCTTTAAATGCTTCAAACATTACTCCCCATACTTCCGAATCGAAGGTTCGGTATTCATTCCAAGTGAAAATGACAGCATATAAAGCTGACCAAAAAATAAAAGCCGTTACCAGTCGAAAAACATTTTTTTTGTAGAATTTTCTAATTGAAAAAGTTTTTTTCGGATCTAAAAAAAAGATTCCGCTCATCATAAAAAATAGCGGTACGCTCATACGAGCAAAACTATCGAAGATATTCAGTGTTTGCCATTGGTAAGAATCGATTGCATACAAATCAAAATCACGTGAGATAATATGAATAGCAATCACTAAAAAAGTGGCTGCAACCCGTAGAATATCAGCGTAAATAACTCTTTCTTTCATAGTTACAGCTCCTTTTCTTTATCCAGTATACCAAAAAATCCAAAAAAAATTCGAAAACAACTAACCTTTCGCAGTTGTTTTCGAATTTATCCAACTTTTTTAATTTTTAAAATCTGTTAATCTCAAATACTCTATGAGTCATCTTATTATTGCGCAGATAGATAATCCATGATAGATTGACCCATTTCAATAAAAAATGGTGTGGCTTCGTCATATGCATAGGTCCAACCATCGCTCATCACAACGACTATATAGTCTTGCCCATCTGAGTCTGTAATGATACCCGCATCATGGGAGACACTGTCTAGAACTCCTGTTTTATGGGCAAAACTGACCTCGTCGGATAAGCCGGTATTGAGCGCATAAACCAACTGTTGATCAACCAATAACCCCATAAAGTAATCGCTTGATGTTTTTGACAGTAAAGTGCCATCCATTAAACGGTTCAATAAGTCAGCGACATTGCTAGGCGTCGTTTGTAGCGTTCCTCTTAAAATGACGCCATTTTCATTAGACGTATTAAACGTTGTTTCAGTAAATCCATTTTCTTGAGCAAACTTTTCGATCACATCCCAACCAAGCCTATTTGCAAGAGCTATCGCTGTTTGATTTGAAGACACGGTTATGGTTTCTCTCAAATAATCATCGATCGTAGCCATAGTCTGATCATTGATCGTTGTGTCCAGTGATAAATTACCTTTATCTACTTCTGTTAGTACTGCATATGTAACATATAACTTGTATAAGCTGGCGCTTGTAAACACAGTATCTGCATTTACTTCTATTTTCTCATCGGTTGCTTTATTGAGTAGAACCAGTCCAATATTGCCTGGGTAACTAGCATTCATTTCTAAAGTTTTATCCATTAAGGCTTGTCCTGCCTCCGTCGTTTCATCTGTTTTTTCAACTTCTTCTTCTTTTTCGGTAACTTCAACATCTGTGCCTTTTTCAGATTCCGTTTCTACTTCCTCGGTTGCTGTATTCGTTTTCATTTCCTCTTCTTCTTCTTTATTAGCGGTAGTGATCCATACTAGCGTTAGGATAAAAACACCTATAATGGCGAGCACGATTTTTACTTTCTTTTTCAACCGTCTTCTTCTCTTCCTTTGCTTAACAATTACCACTCCAGTCAATGTCCATTTTGGTTTGTACCTCATTCAGTATCTCTTTAAGTTAGTTAAGTATAGTTAACAACGGTATTTATTGATAGTGTAATTAAACAATCCTTATCTTTTATTAATTCTCAACTTTACATCTTAGATAACTAAAGAGCCCTAACTGAACTTCGGATAAAGTTCAGTTAAGGCTCCTTAGTTTTAAAATTAATTTTTTTGCTCGGTCAAAATTCTTGGACCATTTTTAGTGATTGCTAATGTATGTTCGAATTGACAGCTGATGCCGCCATCTTTGGTGCGAGCTGTCCAGCCGTTGCCATCCATTTTAGATTTCCAAGTTCCGGTATTGACCATTGGTTCGATCGTGATCACCATACCTTCTTTTAAACGAAGACCTTTACCAGCTTCTCCGTAATGAGGGACTGATGGTGCTTCATGCATCGTGGGTCCAATACCGTGTCCAATAAATTCGCGGACTACTGAAAAACCTTCTCCTTCAACGTACATTTGGATAGCATGACCGATATCGCCAATACGGTTTCCAACTTGTGCTTGTTCGATACCTAAGTAAAGAGCTTTTTTAGTAACTTCCATCAATTTTTCTGTTTCAGGAGTTCCTTCGCCAACAATATAGCTCCAACAAGAATCAGACATAGCGCCTTTTAAGTTAACGACCATATCGACTTTAATCAAGTCACCATTTTTCAAAACTTTTTTCTTGCTTGGGAAGCCATGACAAATTTCATCGTTGACGCTGACGCAAGTGGCATATTCGTATCCTTCGAACCCAATTTGTTCGGCAATACCGCCGTGGTCTTCGATATATTTCTGTGCAAATGCGTTAATTTCCCAGCTCGTAATACCTGGTTTAATAATATCTCTTAAAGCAACATGAACATTGGCCAATAACGCGCCTGATTCTTCCATTGCATCAATTTCGCGTTGTGATTTTAGTGTAATCAATTTCTGTTCCTCTTTTCTATTGAATCGTGCAAGTTTATTTTTTTCTCTCCGGTCTATTATAAGCTTTATTTTTAAAATTGTGAACCATTCTGGCGAATCTTTAACCTGTATCCCCTTTTTTCTATCATTGGTTGAACAAAATCGCTCATTTTTTGATTGATTAATTCTTTAAAGGGCTTTCTATTTGAAAGTTTCTTACTTTAGGGTTATTTTTGTCCCTTTTTCCGTTATACTCTACTAAAAGAACAATTAATGAGAGCGAGTGGTTTTAATGGCTAAAAAAATAACTTATACACCTAAAAAAAATACTAATAATCAGCTCTATACCGTGACTGAACCAATGGAATTATTGCCTTTCCTAATAAGCATCATGCCACATACAAGCCGTAATTCGGTAAAGTCGATTTTAACAAGAGGTCAAGTGACTGTTGATGGAAAATTAATCAAGAAACACAATCAACCTTTACTGCCGGGTCAAGTTATCGCGATCCAATCCAATAAAGCGGCAATTAAGGAAACAGCTCTTGTTGGGATGACGATCATTTATGAAGATGATGCTATTATTGTCATCGATAAAGAAGCCGGATTATTATCGATTGCTGCTAAGTTTGCTCAAGAATTGACTGCACACCGCCAATTGATCAATTATGTCAAAAAAGAAGATCATAATAATCGTATCTACGTGGTCCATCGTTTAGACCGTGATACTTCTGGTGTAATGGTTTTTGCAAAAACCGAACAGATCAAACAAGACATGCAAGAAAATTGGAAAGACATCGTCAAAGAACGGATCTACACAGTTTTAGTTGAAGGCGTAGTTGCTGAGGAAGAAGGCACGATCAAAACGTGGTTGACTGAAAGTAAAGCGATGAAAGTCCATTCAGCTACTTATGATAACGGCGGAAAATTGGCGATCACTCACTATAAAAAAATCCGTAACAATGAAGATTTCACCTTATTAGAAGCCCGTTTAGAAACTGGCCGTAAAAATCAAATCCGGGTCCACATGGAAACACTTGGTCACCCCGTTGCAGGCGATAAAAAATATGGTGCAACTTCTAATCCATTAAAACGCTTAGGCTTGCACGCGACTACTTTAGCTTTGATACACCCGACCAGCAAAGAATTGGTCCGGTTCCATTCTAAAGTACCAAAAGTATTCTTGATGCATTCAAAATAAGCTTTATCTCTTCTATAGTTCAATGGTATGATAACTAAAATGTTTAGTTTAGTAAAAGGGTTTAAGGATGGTTGGCAATTATGGAGCATAAAAAAGTATCAGTATTAGGAGTAGCTTTTGACAATCAAACAAAAGAAACATTCCTTGAAGAATTAATAAAGCGAGTTGATCACAACCAAAAATCGTTTGTGGTTACCGCTAATCCGGAAATCGTTATGTACGCAAAAAAAAATCCTGCTTATATGTCGCTTATAAATAAAGCAGACTACGTTATTGCTGATGGGATCGGCATTATAAAAGGATCAAAAATGTTAGGAACTCCAATCGTTGAACGTGTCGCAGGGTATGACTTGATGTTGGCTTTGCTTGAAGAAGCTAACGTTAAGGGCAGTCGCGTTTATCTTTTGGGCGCTAAAGAAGAAGTTTTACAAAGTACGGTTGCTAAAGTTCAAAAGTTCTACCCTTCAATCGATCTTGTTGGAGCAAGAAACGGCTACTTTGATTTGTCTGACACTTCGATCATTGAATCCGTTCAAGCAACGCAACCTGACATGGTCTTTGTCGCTATCGGTTATCCGAGACAAGAACAATGGATCCATCAGTACTTATCTACCGCTTCAAAAGGCTTATTAATGGGCGTAGGCGGCAGTTTCGACGTACTTTCTGGAAAATCAAAACGCGCACCAAAAATCTTTATCCAATTGAATAGTGAATGGTTGTATCGTTTGATCAAACAACCGCTTAGATTTAAACGGATGATGGCACTGCCTCAATTCCTAAGAGAAGTAAACCACGAAAAAAAGCACATCTATAAAAAATAAGTCAAAAAGGCTGAACAGATTCTGTTCAGTTTTTTTGACAGCTTTTTATCAGAATAAACGATCGACAAAGGAGGTCAATTAATTATGAAAGTGTTGCACATCAATGCCGGTTTAGAAGATGGCGGCGGAAAAAATCATATTCTCTCGCTGCTCTCACAATTTGATCCAACAACGGCTGAGCTTTTAGTGATGGAAGACGGCATTATTGCGGAAGAAGCTAAAAAATTAGGGATCCAGGTACATACTCTTAAACAACAGTCGCGGTATGACCTCTCTATTTTGAAACGTTTAGCTCAATTCATCAATGACCATGCATTTGATATCGTCCACACGCATGGGGCACGTGCGAATTTTATTTTCTCGATGATCCGTAGAAAAGTCGCTGCACGTTGGCTCATCACCGTTCATAGCGATCCTACATTTGATTTTATGGACAGAGGCATAAAAGGCACGTTGTTCACCAAACTTAATTTAGCTAGTTTAAAAAAGGCGGACCACTTAATCGTGGTGACCGATAGCTTGATGCAGCCGCTGCTTGAATTAGGCATCATCCCAAAAAAAATGACGATCATTTACAATGGCCTCCAATTCGAACCGAATACAGCTAAAACTTATGCTAAGAATGACCGCTTCACTTTAACTTGCATCGCTCGTTTGCATCCGATCAAAGGACATGACCTTTTACTAGAAAGTCTGCACGCTGCTCATTTCAATGATTTCAGGCTAAACTTGGTCGGAGATGGAGATTTAAAGGCTTCGCTTGAAAAAAAAGCCCAGCAGTTAAATATGCAAAAGAACGTTCATTTTTTAGGCTTTTTGAACAAACCGCAAGTAGAAGAAACCATTGCTCATTCAGATATCACTATTTTAGCATCGTATAATGAAGGCTTTCCAATGGTATTACTGGAATCAGCCAATCAAAAAGTTCCTTTCATTGCCACCGATGTCGGCGATATTGCTCTCTTAGTGCCTGATGAAAGCTATGGTTGGTGTGTGCCTGCTAAATCGGTTGAGTCATTAACAGGTGCACTCAATGAAGCCTATACTGCATGGGAGAATAACACCTTAGCACTTAAAGGTGAACGTTTGTATCAGTTGGCTTCCAAACAGTTCTCTCTTGAGCGTTTTTATCAACAGACTCTGGCTCTTTATGAAACGTTATCCCGCTCTTAACCGAATTTTAAGTGGCTAAACAAATTTCTTTCATTGCAGAACCGGTGTTTCCTTTGGTATACTTTGCTGAGGAAGCACACAAGCGTAGAAAAGGATGCGATAAAAATGGCGAAAGCTTTGATTGTCTTTGCAAGTTTGACTGGTAATACAGAAGAATGTGCCGAAATTGTAAAAGAGGCCTTAGAAAATTTAGGCGTGGATGTTGAAATGGTTGAAAGCATGCAGGCTGAACCAGAAGACTTTCTAGAGGTCGATATGTGCATTATCGGAACGTATACTTATGGGAACGATGCTAATTTACCAGATGAATTCGTCGATTTCTATGAAGAACTGAGTGAAATTGATTTAACGGGAAAAGTTTATGGTGCCTTCGGTTCAGGAGATCATTTCTATGATAAATTTTGTCAATCTGTAGATGATTTTGCTGATAAATTAGCTTCAATCGGTGCTGTTAAAGGTGCCGAAAGTGTCAAAGTAGATCTAGATGCCAATGAAGAAGACAAGTTGAATTTAGAAGCTTTCGCAAAAGCTTTAGTCGACAAAACAGCTGCTTTATCTTAATAATAGATCAAAAAAATCCCTGCTCGCCTAAACTTAAATGGTGATGGGGGTTTTTTTAGTCTATAATTTTTAGTGTTAATAAATTAGTTTGATCACTCACCCAAAATTTCAGGCGGAATAGGAGTTGCTTGTAGCCATGTAAAGAATTCAATGCGAATTACAGAGCTTTAACGCTTTAGCGATTAAGCTTTGTTTGAGGCTTGAAAGCTTGAAGACACGATCTTAGGCTTCAGGTGCTTCCATGGCTCTCCACAAGCAAACCCGTTATTCCAGAAGAAATTTTTTTAAAACACCAATACCATTTTTGATGCTAGTCGATTAGTCTCATCACTCACCCATAATTTATGGCGGAATTGGAGTTGCTTGTAGCCATGTAAAGAATTCAATGCGAATTACAGAGTTTTAACGCTTCAGCGATTAAGCTCTATTTGAGGCTTGAAAGCTTGAAGACACAATCTTAGGCTTCAGGCGCTTCCATGGCTCTCCACATGCAAACCCGTTGTTCCAGAAGAAATTTTTTTAGAAACACAGACACCATTTTTTGATGCTAGTCGATTAGTCTCATCACTCACCCAAAATTTCAGGCGGAATAGGAGTTGCTTGTAGCCATGTAAAGAATTCAATGCGAATTACAGAGCTTTAATGCTTCAGCGACTAAGCTTTGTTTGAGGCTTGAAAGCCTGTAAGACTTCACTCTAGGCTTCAGGCGCTTCCATGGCTCTCCACAAGCAAATCCGTTATTCCAGAAGAAATTTATTTAGAAAACCGACACCATTTATTAAACAATCGATATATAAAACAAAATAAGGATCTTTTTAATCAGTTTCCTGATAGAAAAGATCCTTATTCTCGGCTGGTCATGCCCAAACCTCTTTCCCTAGTTAACCATATAACCAGGTACTGATCGTTGTAAAGCTTGCTTAATATAATCAGTACCATCTTTTTCGTTGAACTTCAAGAAACCTTGGGCTACCAATACTGCTGTACCATGGACAGTGATCCAGATATTTTTAAAGAGTTTTATTTGTTCAGCTTCTGTCAACTCTTTGGTTCCATCATTTTGCTTGAATAGTTCCATCATCTTATTAAGTGAAATATTATGCATCTGATCTGTATCCATTTGTGATTCAAAGAAAAGTGCTTTAAAGAAGACCGGCTCATCCTTTGAAAAATGGATATAATTTAAACACATATTAATCAATGGTTCTTCTGTGCGTTCTTTTTCATAAATAGTCTCATCGATATAGGTCTTTACTTTCACGACAAGTTCTTGCTTTAAGTCATCCATGCTCTTAAATTCTAAATAAATGGGCTGGGTCGAGCAATCCATTTTTTTAGCAATATTACGTGCTGTAAAACCTTCAAATCCTTCAGTTTTAACAACTTGGTAGGCTGTTTCCAGAATTTGTGATTTTAAAATTGTTTTTTTTCTAGCCATCTCGATTCACCTCTTTGTTATCATTTACCATTAATTAAGGGCAATTGTCCGCTTATCCCTGAATTTCCTATTTTTCTAGACCCAATAATTTTTGACCATGGTATTTACGAGTAGCTGACTAGTATCACCTAGAACTTGAATTTAGTGCAAAACAGCATTCGCTTTTATTTCAATTTAAAAAAACAACACTGTACCTATTCTATCCGGATTCTCTCTCCAATAACCCTTAATATATTCTATCACTATTGTGATTAAAAGAGAACTAATTTGTTCTATTTTATAAAAACACTTGTGTATTAAATGTTTAGCAAATTAAATTGGTACACCTATTTTTCCCAAATTTAAAAGCGAGTACAACACACGAACATTTTTTTTTGTCAATTTTTTTTTGAATTTCTTTTAAAAAAGTCAGGTGAAATTGTTTCTCACTCTTTCATATGTTATTATTGTTTAGTAAGAGTTTGAGACAAAACGAACTGAAAGAGCTACTTACAGCTCTCATTTTTTTGTTTCAGCCTCATTTCGTATCTCTAGGAGGAAAAAAAGATGGTATTGCCAAAATTTGAAGAAAATTTACAAAAATATGCTCATTTATTAGTTAAATCGGGTATAAATGTTACAAAAGGACACACAGTTGTCTTACAAATCGATGTCGATCAAGCACCATTGGCTCGTTTGATCACAAAAGAAGCTTATGCATTAGGTGCAACAGAAGTTATTGTGAAATGGGCCGATGATATCGTGAACCGCGAACAATTTATCGGAACACCTCAAGAACGTTTAACCGATATCCCACAATACAAAATCGATGAATCATTAGACCAAATCGCTAAAGGAGCTAGCCGTATCAGTGTTCGTTCTTCTGATCCTGATGCACTATCTGGCGTAGACAGCGGCAAGATCGCTGCGTATCAATCTGCTGCTGGTAAAGCATTGAGCGAACAACGCAAAGCTACTCAAGCTAATAAAGTGAGTTGGACTGTTGCTGCAGCTGCCGGTGCTAAATGGGCTGCCAAAGTATTCCCGACGCTAGCAACTGAAGAAGAACAAATTGATGCATTATGGGATGCTATCTTTAAAGCTGTCAACCTATACGATGCTGATCCTGTTGCATCTTGGGCTAAAAAAGATATTACCCTGAATGACAAAGCTGAAGAATTAAATAAAGAACAATTTGTTGCATTGCACTACACTGCTCCTGGTACTGATTTAACCGTTGGGCTGCCAGAAGGTCACCTTTGGGAAGGCGCCGGTAGCGACAACGTCCGTGGCGAACGTTTCATGGCAAATATGCCAACTGAAGAAGTCTTCACCGCTCCTGATGCAAATCGTGTTGATGGTGTCGTTCGCAGCACTAAACCGTTAAGCTATGCTGGGAATACTATTTTAAATATGGAATTTACGTTTAAAGACGGAAAAGTTGTAAATGTTACAGCTGAACAAGGTGAAGATGTCTTGAAGAACTTGATTGCTACAGACGATGGGGCTGCACGTTTAGGTGAAGTTGCCTTAGTTCCAGATCCTTCTCCTATTTCTCAATCCGGTATCGTCTTCTACAACACCTTATTCGACGAAAATGCTTCAAACCACTTAGCTTTAGGTTCTGCTTATGCCTTTAACTTAGTTGGCGGAACAGAAATGACTGAAGAAGAATTACAAGCAGCTGGTTTAAACCGCTCAACTGTCCATGTCGACTTCATGATCGGTTCTGACCAAATGGATGTCGATGGTATTCGCAAAGACGGCAGCACGACTCCAGTGTTCCGTAATGGCGATTGGGCTTAATCCTTTAGGCTGAAAAAATGATCAGATTTGGATTTTTCTAATCTATACTCGTAGTTTTTACTACCACTAAAGCAAAAAATAACGACTCTGCAACTAGCTGAGTCGTTATTTTTTTTGCTTATTTGTTTACTCATTATTTATCAAACGAACGATTTTACCTCGAACGCGTTTTTCTTTTATTAGAACTTGTGTGATTTTAAAAGTGACTTGGTCGCCTTCTCTTACTGTTAGATGGAGTGGTATAGAGCAGAGTGCATCCAAATTTGGTGCGATCCTAACAAAGATGCCCCATTTTTTAATATTTCTAACGGTTCCTAAAACAACTTGATCAGGTTCTAAATTCGCTAATGAAACAGATACTTCATTTTTATATTTTTTAAGCGGTTCTACGCGCAAATTTTTATTATCAGTAATACGATTAAACCTAACTTCTATCGAATCTCCAATAGCTAAAATATCGCTTATCGTTGTATGATCTTCAGCGAAATCTTTATTGAGCATCTGGACAGAAGTATTTCCGATAACAAAATAAGCCCCATAGCGTAAATTTTTGGTTAATTTAGCCTGAAAATTTTTTCCCTCTTCTAGTTGCTTATGTAGTTTATCAAATTCTCTTTCTTTTATCTTTTTAGCCGAACCCAACAACCTACCTTTTGTTTCATTTACTTCAATCAACTGAAATTGAATCGTTTCGCCTACAAAACGCATTAAAGGCAATTGTTGAGCTTTAGACTCCAGCTCCTCCCGCACAATAAAAACGGGCAATCCCTTTACTTCTAATATCACACTATCGCTGGCTAATTCTTCATCATATTGAGACGATAGAACCGTGCCTGTTAATTCAATTTCTTTGTTGATCATTTCATAAAATACGTTATAGTCTATTTTTGATTTTACTTCGTGATCAAGAAAAAAGTCCCCACTTTCTTCCAAAACAGTAACATCCATTGGGACTACATCTTTATTTTGGACCCTGATCCATTTTTTCACTAATTTCCTTATTCCCATATCTTCCTTCCCACTCCTTAGAAATACTGACCAATATGTTCTTATAATCCAATTATAGCACATGTTTTTTAATTCTTACGTACTTTTTTGGATCCTTTTCTTTTTTTTAGCTCTTTCACCAGAAAAAATATGAACAAATACTGACATATAAGCGAATTGTCACTAAATGTCCACTTGTTATTTTAGCAAAACTTGTCTTTTCAATCTTCTTTTACTGTATACTACTAGTTATAAATATTTATTTCTTACTTTTTAAAATTTCACTCACTATACATGGCTATTAATCTATTCAACTTATTCTGATACGAGGAGGAAACTTTATGCAACAAGAAGAGGTAATCGATATACGCATTATGCGAAGTAAAAAAGCCATATCTGATGCTCTCGTTGAATTAATAAAAGAGAATGATTTCAAAACGATTTCGATTACAGAAATTGTCAATCAAGCTGGAGTGAATCGAGGAACTTTTTATAAACACTATGCTTATAAAGAAGATATTCTAAAGGAAATACAAGATGATTGTTTAGATAATTTTGCTATTATGCTGAAAAATAACTATCAGGAAGTCTGCTACTCTAACTTAAAGACGGTTCCCTTATCGGATGTTTTTTTCACTTTTATTTACGATTACCGTAATTATTTTCATTTTGCCGTTCATAATGCTGGTTTTTTAAACTTCCACTTGCAATTTTCTGCAGTTCTAAAAGAATTTTTGATAGCTAACTTTTTTCCAACTGCCCGCTACTCACTAGAATCGCAAAATCTTTTAGGCGCATATATTGCAAATGGTATATACGGCTACTTAGTAGAATGGGATGAAAAAAATTACGCTTCTTCACCTGTCGAAATGGCTCAGCAGCTGACCAATATTTTTCTTTTGGATCGCAGCGTGTTTAGTTTACCTATCCCGGAGCTCTTAGCGGATAAGGAAACGGTTGAAGAGGCTCATTAAATTGCAGTTCTCTATCTAATTTAAATTTTTACAGGTAGACATTTATTTTAAACTATGAGAAAATAGGACCTGTGTTGAAAAGGTCCTATAGCTCAGGTGGATAGAGCAAACGTTTCCTAAACGTTAGGTCGGGAGTTCAAATCTCTCTAGGATCATCTTGTCAGGGATCGATCACCATCTGACTCCAAAATGATAGTTAAAAAAAGAAGAACAGCACTCCTTTCCATTTTACGAATGGGAAAGAAGCCGCTCTTCTTTTTTACTGTCTGCTATTATTATTGAAATAAAATGCCGTAAACTCCAAGCTCATCTCTTTTAACTGATTTGCCGGCTTTCTCATCTATTGCACCTTCAAGAACAAGTTCTCCAGATCGACTATCAAAAGCCATGATCTGCATATCTTTGTCTAGTGCATTAGAACTGCTTACAAAGAAAGCAAGACCCTCATTTATTTGCATAGTCATACCCTCTTTTAAAGCTTTTCTTTGGGTCTTTGATAATGCAATGGATTCAACTTCAACCAGTTCTTTTTGGTTCAACTGATACGCATAAATCGATAGACTAGTCTCATTGATTTTATATGTATACAAAGCCGTATTTTCAAGCGGTAGCGTATTTTCTAGTCCTTGTCTGCCGACTTCTTTTGAAATATCAATCAAAAATTGTTCTCCTGTTTCTACATTGACCCCTATCAGACCATATACGGGCGGTGCTATTTCTTGATTTCCTTGATTCATTTCCATTTCGGTCTGTGTATCCTCAAGCACTACACGATAAACTAAAAATTTCGCTGAAGCGATATCCGTTGCTTCATTGATCAATTCAACATATTGGATCTGCTTACCTGTTACATCTACTAGATCCAATTGGATTTTTTCATCTTTTTCAATTTTTTCATTTGGTAGATCGATCGAATACAAATGCTGCTCATCTTGCATGTCGTCGTTATTTGATGTGTAACCATTTGTCACGATGATCAGTTTATTGTTTGCTACTTGAACATCTTCGACATAGATAGATACGTATTCGGTTGTTTTTGGAAAATCAACTGAATATGAAAGAACTTCCTCAGTCTTTTTATTTAATACTTCGATCTTGAATTCAGACTCTTCAGTAACAGATGAAAAGTTATTCGTCGTTATCTCTGCGTAAGCTAAAATCGATTCATCTTCAAAAAAATTGGTTAAAAAATGATTTTTCCCTCGCATAAAGCTGCGGTACTCTTTTTGTAGCTGAGCCATTTTTTTATTGGCACTCACACTGCCTTGCAGTTGGTTTTGATAAGGCTGATCCGAGTAATAGGTCGTTCCCTCTGTTGTGATTTCCAGATCCGTTCCTATCCCAAATAAATTATTTTCATAATAATACCCTTCTATCGTCATATCCTCAATCAGTTCTTGATTACCCTTTTTTTCTGAAATCGTAAATTCCGGCTTTATCTCTGCCGCAAAAATAGGTTGCATATAATAAATCCCAATCGTCAAAACGACTAATACTGCTATAACACTCAATTTCCCATAACGTTTCATCTTCTTTGCCTCCTTTTAAACCGTTACTCTTTTATGCAACAAGTAGTGACTTACCCAGCCGCTGATTGCTATTACGAGTATTCCTAGAACCACCTCTATAATAAGGATCTCACCTGGATATAGCCAATCAAAGCCGAAGAACTCTCTGGCAATGACTGGTGATCCAAACAGGAGAAACAAGCTTCCTCCAAAAAGCAGTCCCATTATCAGCCCTTTAAAATGAAAACTTCTTTCGAATAACACGGCCGCGAAACTTAAGAAAAGTAATAGGAACCCAATACCATAATAGCTGACGAATGATGCAAATGATTTCGGTAAAAGAATCGAAAGATACATCGATACTTCACTTATTTGTCGAACCGACAGATCCAGTCTAAACTCACTTGCAACAAGTACTTCTAATAATTGACTTTCAATCAGCAATAAAATGAGTTGTATCGAAACAAGTCCAAAGACCATCAAGGCGATCGTCGTTAATTTGGACCAAAAAATGGTCATACGGGAAGTTGGCAGCATCAATAAACGGTAGATAAACGTATTCTTCCCCATCCACTCGATGTACCAGATAAAGAAACTATAAAATAATATCGCCGTTATACAGATAACGATTGGCAAGTAAAACCAGACATTATTGACGACTTCGAACATGCTTATTTCACCCGTTTCACTTAGAAACTGTTCTTTAGGGATCTTATTTTGATAGAGAGCTTCATTCAATTGGCTTATGTATTTCCTGGATGCTGCAAAAACGGCAATCACCTGCGATACGATCGTCATCCCGATCAATGCAGCATATAATTTTGCACAGCGGTTAAATTCAAAATTCACTAGTTTCAAGTACGTTTTCATGGCTGGAACACCTCTCTCATCACGTCAACAACTGATTTCCCTTCCTCTTCACGAACTTGCTCTGCATTAAATTCCCGCAAGACTAGTCCCTCATCGATCAGCACGACTTTATCGATCAAATGTTCAATATCATTGATTTCATGCGTCGTAATGATCACGCCGCGATCTTCAATCAAGTGGCTAGTAAAAACAGCCGCAATTTGTTCGCGACTAAATATATCGATACCTGAAAAAGGTTCATCCATCAACAAATAATCGACATCTAAAGCTAGCCCCAACATCAAATTTACCTTGGCTGTATTTCCCTTCGAAAGCGAAGAGATCTTTTCCTCTTTTGATAGTTTGAAAAAGCCCAATAATTCATCTGCCCGTTTTTGATTCCATGTTTGATAAAAATCGTTCATAAATTGCATAGCCTGTTCGATCCTGAATTCTGGCAGCATCGTCATCGTATCGGGAATGAGGGTGATTTTGTCATAACTATTTTTACTGATTTTTTCACCATCAATCAAAATCTCTCCGCTATTCATGGGAGTCAGGTTCATGATCGCGTTCAATATCGTGGTTTTCCCACCACCGTTGATGCCGATAATACAAGTGATCTCGCCCTTATCAGCCGTAAATGAAATACCTTTTAGAACCTTTTTCCGACCAAATTTTTTCGTTAACCCTTTTACTTGGATCATTTTACTCCTCCTTCTCTTCTACAACTCCACCAACATACTTTTCTTTGATCAATCCAATGACTTTATCAAGCGGAACTCGGATCGGACGTATGGCCGAAATAAACGAGGAGATCGCTTCTTCTAGCAATTCATCTTGAACAGCACCCAAAATAGTTGAATTTCTTGTGATCTTACTGGGTAAATTGCTCTCGGTATGGATCAAGCCTTGTTCCTCCATCTCTTTATAAGCCCGCTGAGCAGTATTGGGATTGATCTTCAATTGATTAGCCAGTTCCCGTCTAGATGGAACTTCTTGACCAGGCTCTAATACTCCTGCCGCAATCTCTTCTTTAAAATGACGCACGACTTGCTCATAAAGCGGATCGCGTTTATTGAAATTTACGTTCATAACAGCCTCCTGTTTCTCTGTATTTTCCTCTGACTGTATTAACTGTTTAATACGCACTATAAAAAAAAAGTCGTATAAACTATTTGGTACACTTCTTCTGTATTATATGATTCATACACTTTGCTGTCAATAAGTTTTCAATATTTAAAGCGTTTACCTTTTTACTAAAAGTGAACGCTCTAAACTGCTGTGATCATCATTCCTGCTTATAAACCATCACCTATATCAAATAGACATGAAGTCCACAAGCCTTTTACGTGGGTGGTCAATCGCTTTTTTTTTCTCCCTTATTGTATAAAGTAAAACCTAAAATAATCAGCAAAATACCGATTCCTAAAATGAGTATACGGCGCTCTTCAAAATCGGTAAGACCTAATATAACGACAACAAATCCAATGGCTATCGTAAATAATCCGTTTTTTATCATACTCGCTCATCCTCACTTTTTATGATCAAGATTTAGACAAAAACTTCATTTTCATTTCTTCTCATACTCATTTTCATCAAAATGAAAACGTGTGTCAACTTTTTACACTTATTTTGCCTTTAATTGTAGAATAAACCTTCTCATTTTAATTTGCTGTATGCTGTTATCCAAAAAAACGTCCACTAGATGCAGCTAATCGCAAGGTTTTATGCTTTTTATCCATTAGCGCATATCTAGCGCATATCGCTTTGTTTCTGCAATGAATCTTGGTACACTAACATTAGAGAATTTGACCAACATGAAATGAGGTAACTTAATGAATAATTTAAAGGTAGGCAGTTATTCTATTTTAACGCGCCCATTCGTTAGCCTTACTTTTTTGATAATTTTTTTTATTGTTACTGGCTGTGGCAAAAATGAACTCTCCGTGAATACTGATAGTTCTTTTTCAGATCAAAGAGAATCGACTTCTTCCCATCCAACCGCTATCGTAGCTACACCAATCGAAGCAAACAATCTAAAAAGAGATGACGGGATCATCACATTTGATGATTTTAAAGGATACTGGGCTACTTTTGACTCAAAAGAAATAGAACCGTTCCAATCCGATATCGGCAAATATACCGTTGCGATAACCGATAATGCTTTTGTTCCTGGAGAATGGGGAACCTCACTAGGTAGCAGTGACATTCTTGATCACACTATCGAAGGATCAAAACTAACCTTAAAACTTTACACACCCGATTCGAACCTTGAAAACACTGATGAAATCTACTTGTTAGAACTTGAGCTTATAAAAAAAGACAGCTTGTTTGTCTTAAAAGCCAAAAATGGATCCGTTGTTTTCTATCCCGTTACGTCACAAGAATTTTTTGACGCCGGTTGGAAAATCCCAAGTGATAATCTCTGATTTAGACGTGCAAAAAAAATCTCTCATTACCTTTCGCTTACGAAAGCCAATGAGAGATTTTTTTTACTTGTTCACTCCTACGTGTAACCCGTTTTGGCGTAGGAGTATGGGTCTTTGTTTGCTTCACTCCCACGTCAGAGTCGCTTTGACGAAGGAGTAGCACTATATTTGAGTGTCACTCCTTCGTCGAACGACGCTTCACGAAGGAGTGACGCCAAATTCTTGTTCTACTTCGTCATCAAACTTCATTTCCAAACTTCATGAAGTGCCAATTTGTCTTAACTGCTTTTGGACTTGTAAGATTCCTTGTTTACTTGTTCACTCTTACGTGTAACCCGTTTTGACGTAGCAGTGTGGATCTTTGTTTGCTCCACTTCTACTTCAGAGCCGCTTTGACGTAGGAGTAGCGCTATATTTGTGTGTCACTCCTTCGTCGAACGACGCTTCACGAAGGAGTGACGCAAAATTCTTGTTCTACTTCGTCATCAAACTTCATTTCCAGACTTCATGGAGTGCCAATTTGTCTTAACTGCATTTTAGACTTGTAAGATTCCTTTTTTACTTGTTCACTCCTACGTGTAACCCGTTTTGGCGTAGGAGTATGGGTCTTTGTTTGCTTCACTCCCACGTCAGAGTCGCTTTGACGAAGGAGTAGCACTATATTTGAGTGTCACTCCTTCGTCGAACGACGCTTCACGAAGGAGTGACGCCAAATTCTTGTTCTACTTCGTCATCAAACTTCATTTCCAAACTTCATGAAGTGCCAATTTGTCTTAACTGCATTTTGGACTTGTAAGATTCCTTTTTTCCTTTCACTTACGAAAGGTAATGGGGCCTTTTTTACTTGTTCACTCCTACGTGTAACCCATTTTGACGTAGCAGTGTGGATCTTTGTTTGCTTCGCTTCTACGTCAGAGCCGCTTTGACGTAGGAGTAGCGCTATATTTGTGTGTCACTCCTTCGTCGAACGACGCTTCACGAATGAGTGACGCCAAATTCTTGTTCTACTTCGTCATCAAACTTCATTTCTAGGCTTCATGAAGTGCCATTTTGTCTTAAATGCTTTGGAATAAGTACTAAAATTAGCATTTGAAGGAAAAAAATGATGAGGCTAGGACATAGGTCCAAGCCTCTTTGCCTATCCAACTAATGATTCTAAAGGTACTCCTAAAAGTAGACTCGTCGCTAGAAAATAAGACTACGATTGACTACCATACCTTTAACTCTTTTTATCAAAAAATTAGATGAAATTAGTTTAATCACTTACCTAAAATTTCTGTCGGAATAGGGTTTGCTTGTAGCCATGTAAAGAATTCAATGCGAATTATAGAGCTTTAACGCTTTAGCGATTAAGCTCTATTTGAGGCTTGAAAGCCCTGAAGACTTTCTTTTAGGCTTCAGGCGTTTCCATGGCTCTCCACAAGCAAACCCGTTATTCCAGAAGAAATTTATTTTAGAACATAAACACCACTTATCAACCAATTGATATGATAATAGATTGGTCTGATTACTCACCTGAAGTTTCAGTCGGAATAGGGTTTGCTTGTATCCGAAAATGAAGCACTGTGGGCAAATACCGCCCAAGTGCATCATGTTTGTAAGCTACTAAAGCAGCAACAACTATGACAACTTTTCTTTTAGGCTTCAGGTGTTTCCATGGCTCTCCACAAGCAAACCCGTTATTCCAGAAGAAATTTATTTTAGAACACCAGCACTATTTTTAAACAATCGATATGTACAGAAAAGGGGTCTGTTCATCAGTTTCCTGATAGCAGACCCCTTTTCTTATTCTCAGCTGGTTATGTACCAGCCTCTTCATTTTTCGTTTGGTTTGTCTCTTTATTTTTTGTTTTTCTGCGTGCACCTTTATTTTTGTCCACTTTTTTGCGGTGCTTTTTCTTTTTGAAAACCGGTTCGACGATTTCCGGTTTCGGTTTCGCTGCAGCTGGTTTGATAGTCTTTTTCACTTTGACCGGTGCTTTTACAGCTTCAACTCTCTCCGGCTGTTCTTCAGCTACCGGAAGTTCTTTCACAATTTCGCCACCGTGTAAATAAACGCGGCTTAATTTGATTTCCAACGACGAGATCAATTTCTTGAATTCTCTTAATTCTCGTTCATTCACTAACGTTAAAACAGTCCCTGTTTTACCCATACGAGCAGTGCGGCCTGAGCGATGAATGTAGCTTTCTTTCGTCAAAGGGACATCATATTGGATCACATACGGTAAGCCTTGAATGTCTAATCCTCTAGACCCGACATCCGTTGTTAACAATAATTTAATTTTGCCATCGCGAAACTGTTGTAAAGCTTGTTTGCGTTCGGTCTTATATTTTTCACCATGTAAGACGGCTACTGAGATTCCTTCATAGGTTAGTTTTTCAAAAGCTAATGTCAAATTAGCAACATTGTTGACAAAAACCAATCCTCTGAAATCCTTCATATGTGTCAAACGTCTAAGCGTCTCGACACGTTTACGCGTCGGTGTTTCGATATATGCGTGCAGCACTTCGCCTTTAGAACGATCATCCTCTGTGGCATCGATCCATTCTGGGTCCACATTGAACCATTTGTTTAAATCTTCCATCAATTCATTGCTGGTAGCCGAAAAGAAGCCCATTTGGCGTTGTCCTGGCATTTTATTGACTAATTTTCTGACGGTTGCCAATTGCTCTTGTTGCAACAATTGATCTGCTTCGTCCAAAATAACTGTTTTTACGGCATGTAATTTTAATTTCTTGGTTTCAGAAATTTCAAAGATACGTCCTGGAGTCCCAACGATGATCTCTGGTTTTTCTTTCAATTTATCCAGTTGGCGTTTTAAGTTTGCCCCACCGATGATGGTTTGAGCGTTTAACCCAAGTTGGCTTGCCCACTCTTGGACTACTTCTCCGACTTGAATTGATAATTCTTGTGAAGGCGTCAAGATAACAACTTGTAAACCTGCTTTAGGTTCAACTTGTTCAAGGGTTGGAAGAGTATAGGCCACTGTTTTACCCGTTCCCGTTGGTGAGATCCCTACTACGTCTTTTCCGGTTTTTAAAGGTTCATACACTTTTTCTTGAATAGCAGAAGGTTCTTTATATGCTAATGTTTCCCAATATTGTTTAAATGCGGGTAAACTATTTTCTATCATCATTTAATCCTCGTTTCTTTTGTGTTGCTGTCAACCTCTATCATATCAAAATTATTCGCTTTCGGCTAACTTTTCTGTTATCCACCGTCCTTATTTTGATAGAAAAATGAAAAAAGCTCGAATTAACTATTCGAGCTTCTCCTCATTCGTATTATTTTATCGTTTGTCTGCCGCAAAAACGATGCCGGCATCTTTACGTAGATTGGTCATCAATTGGTTCACTTGTTGGCTCAAAGTCAGCCATTCTTTGTACTCTTTTTGCTTATTAATGTCTTCAGGGAAGTTGATCACATCGGCAAAATCTTTCGCTTCATCCATCATTGGATTTTCAGACGTTTTTTTCGCGATGCTTTCTTTCAATTTTGTTCTGCAATCGATAACGTCAATCGTTGTGATCGATTCAATACTGTCCATTGACAAGGTTTTATTCAAGCCATAAATTTCAGCTGGCAAGAAGGAATTAACGATTTTACCGGTTAATATCGTTACGTCAAATTCTTTGTAGCGTAAGATGATCGTCCCTTTTCCATCTACGCCTGTTGCGATCTTAGTACAGAAATAATGACTTGTTTCCGGAACGCCAAACCACGCAAGGGCTGCATACAATGGATAGACCCCTAAATCGGCTAGAGCTCCTCCAGAAAAGTCTAATGAGAAGATGTTTGGCTCTTCACCTCTTAAAACGGCATCGTAACGAGAAGAATATTTCATATAAGTGAAGGTTGCCCCTTGCATATTTTCAAGTGATTTCACTTCTTCTTTGACGATTTTAAAGTTTTCTTCATGCACATGACGAGCAGCTTCAAATAAAAACACCTTATTTTCTTCAGCTACTCTTGCTGCATCGACCCATTCGCGTGGGTTAGAAAAAATCGGTTTTTCGACTATTACGTGTTTGCCAGCTTCCATCAAAGTGATTGCTTGTTCGTAATGCATGCTATTTGGAGAAGCGATATAAACAACATCAATATCTGAATTTGTTGCAAAGGCTTCTAAACTAGTCTCAAATACCGTTGCTTGGTACGGAACGCCAAAAGACTTGGCTTTTTCGATCGATCTTGAATACACTCCTACTAGTTGATACTCTTGTGTAGCGATTGCTGCATCCACAAATTGATTCGTGATCCAATTTGTTCCAATAATTCCTAAGTTTAATACCATTTTCAACCCCACCTAATTATCCGTTCACACTTTTAGTGCAACCGTTTTTTTATTTTATCATACCATATTTCTTTTCTTAATTGAAATCAGAGCACGCATTGATTCAATTGCTGCCTTCCTCTTTGCTTTTCTTGATCTCAGTTAGAACATTTCGAATCATTTTCCAATTTCGTTCATTTGGCGCATACTCAATACCGATAACAGGAACTTCATTTAGTGGATTCTTCCGGATCTCTTCTACTTGAGTGTCTGTTACCACAATTTCTATTTCTGAATCCTTGAATTTTTTATCCGTCTCGCTAAAGCAATGTAATTCATTAGGAAAATAGCTCTCTAAAATATCTGCTAAAAAAAATTCATGAGCCTTACCAAATTGAGAGATAATCAACACATTTGTTTTTTCTTGTAAGTACAAGATCTGAGCTGTCAACCCTTCCCAATAAACGATCAAAAGATACAAGAGCTCGATAAATTCTTGTTTTGATTCCATTATCCACCTACTGTTAGATCTACTTTCCACTTCTTCAAAAACTAATTCTATAAACGGATGGTACATGCTATCAATATTCACCAACGTATTCTTAGTGTGATTGATCAGAAAAAAATTGCTTCCTTGAAATTCTCTATTGTAGACGATATGATGAAAAATATTTCGTTGCACAACGTCTTTATTTGGCAGCACAAAAGAATATTTCTCAGAAAAATCTGTTAAAAATTGGCCAATGTATTGAAAAATAGCCAGTAATTCTTTTGACAATTGGTTGAGTTGAGGCTCAGGATTCAGATGTTGATCAGTAAAATAAAAGCCCATAAATTCGACTTCTGACTTTTGAATAGTCAGCGGTATATCTTTCAAGAGATCTTCAATAATTGCTAGAACCGTCTGACTCACTTTAATAGGAGCTGTATATTCCTGCAGTATGTATCCTTTGCTGATACGTTCGAGGCAAATAAGCAAGCAGATAGCTATTTTATTTTCCACGATATGTGATAGAGTTAAGTCTGTTTTTTTTTCAAGTTCTTGTATCATACATCTGGCTTCAGTGAATTCAACATGTTGGTTTCCAGCCATTTTAGTCCCATATTTTTCCCAGAAAAAAATACTGTAGAAATACCTAATCTGTTTCTCTGACCCTATTATCCTCATAGGTTTTTTTTGAATGGTCAAATTATATTCTTCAAGAAATAAATTGATTTGTTTGATACTGCGGATAATAGAAGATGTGCTGGTAAATAATTTTTCAGCGTAATCTTCAATAGATTCCAATTTTTCTTGGTACAAGCATTCTAATAGTTGATAGTTTACGTTATCAGCTAAAATTTCTTGATAAATACTTTCCATTTGAAAATAAGCTGGTAAAATCAATTTTACTCCATGGTGATTAGATGTGATCAGTTTAATGGAATTGCTGGAGAAAGTGTTGTAATAGAAAATGTCTGCTTTAACAGTGCGGACAGAGCAATTTAACCACAACGCGATCTCCTCAACTATCCACCATTCATCACTGCCATTTAATAATTCCAGTAATTCTAGACGCCTTAATGAACTTGAATCCATTAATAATCTCATAGTGATCCTCCTTCCCGCATCCTTATTTTTACTTATTCGACCTAAGCGAAGCAGAACTATTTTTCGCTAAACAAAGAATCGTCTATACCGCTAGACGATTCTTTCGAGGACGTATAAATACGGTTTTTGGTACGGGGATCCAACTCTACCACAACTTGGCATGGGGTATTGTGAGTAGATGAGGATGATGTATAGTTGGATATTATGATTAGATAAATTTAAAAAACCATCCGTAAAGATAAGTTTGCCAGACAAATCGTGGGTATACGTGATCGTTTTCAGTAGGGATAAATTAAAAACATATGGGGTATAGGTATACTTTTTTGTCCTTAAAAGTCAGTGTACGAGCTAGGAGAGGGACAGAGGTAGTAAGGCAAATGACAGTTAAATGATAAACATTTGTTCCTATTCTTCACGGCTTCACTCCTTTTTTATTATGTAAAATAACTATATCATTTTTTAATCAAATTTTCATTTCATAATCTGCACTACAACAGGCAAATTATGATCAAAATGAATGATTAAACAATAAAGTATATATAAACATTTGTCATTTTTATTTTTTCTAAAAAAAGCCAATAGATAATTGGTGCTTTAAAAACACTTTATCCATTGGCAATTGAGAGATCAGTTAGTTATAAAGTCCCATTTATTCATTAATATACCTATTTTATTTATAAATTTCAGTATTTAATAGTCATTTTTTATTTGCTCCATGCTTTTTCTCTCTATGATTGCGTCCTCTCATAACTTCAGAACGAATCAAACTGTTAGGATTTCGATCTCTATTCTGCTTATCTAGCTTGTTGATTGTATCCATGTCTTCATTTGATAGCTTAAAATCAAATACTTCGATATTTTCTTGAATACGGTCTTTGTTGCTGGATTTTGGAATTGGAATGACATCTCGTTGGGTATCCCAGCGTAATGCTACTTGTGATGCTGTCTTGCCATATTTTTCGCCAATCGTTGTCAAATGGCGTTCTTTGCTGATATTGCCTCTTTTCAATGGACTGTGAGCCATGCTTACAATATTTTCAGAATCACAAAAGTCATTTAAGTCTTCATTTGGATTTCCAGGATAAATTTCAAATTGATTGATTGCTGGACGTACTTTTGCTTCTTTTAACAATTCAGCTAAATCGCCTCTGCTAAAATTACATACTCCAATCGATTTAGCTCTGCCAGATTCATAAATAGCTTCTAACGCTCTCCACGTATCTAAATTCACTGCATCGTCTTTATCAGGCCAATGGATCATCAATAGATCTACATAAGGTTGATTCAATCGTTTTAAACTTGCTTCAAAAGCTTGAGTAGCCTTATCAAATCCAGCATCCGTTTTCCAAATTTTGGTAACTAAAAAGATTTCATCACGAGAAATACCTGAACTGATAGCACGATTGACCCCGCGCCCAATATCTTCTTCATTATCATACTGTGAAGCTGTATCGATTAGTCGGTAACCTTTCATAATTGCTGAAAAAACGACATCTTCAGCCTCTTTTCCTGTCATTCCGCTTGTTCCTAATCCAATTCCCGGAATCGTGTACCCATTGTTTAACGCCATTCTGTCTAATAAGCTTTCTACCATAGTTATCCGCCTCCCAAACTTTGTTACCTTCAGTTTAAACAAGAGCGTCTCAAACTTCAAAAGAAAACACTTACAAAATAAAAAAAAGTGACTAAACACAAAATACTGGCTTTGTGTTTAGTCACTTCCCCTTTTGATTGCTTATTTTTAATTTCTTAATGCAGGACGATAACGACTATTTCTGGTCGATTATTGATACGAAGTGGGAAAGTCGAATTCCCGATACCACGGCTGACCATCATCCGGTAAGCCGGCATTTCAGGGTCATAATAGATTCCGTTAGTAAATGTTGGAAACTTCCCTTGTCCTGGCGAGAACAAGCCGCCTAAGAAAGGTAATCTCACTTGTCCTCCATGAGCATGCCCGCTAAGCGTGAGGGCAGGTACACGTGTTAGATCCATTAAGTACTCTTCGAATAATTCTGGACGGTGGGCTAATAAAATACGCGGCTTTGTCCGCAAAGATTCTTCTATCATTACACCTCTTAAAATAGGCTTTGGTGTTACACTAAAATCTTCTTTTTCCGACAAACCCATCACAACTATCCCAGCTTCACCAATCGGTAACCAATCCGCTTCATCGATCAATACTCTTACACCTACAGAAGTTAATGTTGCTTCCCATTTTTGTAGATGCCCTGAATTTAGATCATGATTGCCGGTCACTGCAAAGGTTGGAGCGATCTCAACTAGTGAGCGACCCAAGAATCCTAATTCTTCTTGCGGAAAATCATCTCGCACATCGATCAAATCACCGGTCAATGCGATCATATCCGGTTTTTCTTTTGCTACTTTTTCAATCAATTTTTTTACCGATACGCCTTGACGCGGCAAATGCAAATCACTCAATTGAACTATTTTTGCTCCGCTTAAACTTTCCCCTGTAAATGGGATTTTTATTTCAATTTGTGTTCGTTCTAGTTGGGTGTTTTGTAAATATAAATAAAGAATAATGACACATACAATTGCTACCACAACACCAACTATTGTCCATCCTGACATGCTTATTCCTCCTTGACTATGCTAAACATATTTGTCTTACCTGATTTATTCACTACAATAAGCTTTTCTTATTGTATCATAGTTTTTTAAGTAAAACGGTTACATTAGATGGTTTGTTCAAAAAAAAAACAAAAAATCCGATTCTTTTTTTATAAAAGAACCGGATTTTTTTGTTTTAGTTGGTATAAATCATTTTTGTGCTTTCTAATGTGTCTGCTTTTACTGATTCAAAGAAATAATCTTCTTTGCCACTTTTGATTTCAAGATTGATAGCTTGGATTTCCTTCTCTGCATTATGGATCATTAACAATTCTATCAGCCCTTTTGACTGAGTCAAGATTTCATTAACCGTTAATCCTTCTTCAATAGTCAGTTTGATTGTAAGAAGACCGCTTACCAAGTCAAAATTATTTTTACTAACGTCCCATCTTTTTGATAGCGTTGATTTAGAAATCGCATTCACGTTATAATAAAAATTTGTCATTCTTATACCTTCACTTGTGGTTTCAACTTTATGTTCCAATTTATTTTCAGTGTTTGATTCTTCAGTTTGTATAGTGTAACCACTGTAAGTTAGAATGGTCACCTCTCGATTTTCGGCTTTTTTTAAAGCATTCGCTTGTTCCATTAACTCTTTTTCTGTACTGCCAGGATCAGCAATAGCTACAATAGGTTTTTTATTGTCCATCTGTTCTGATGAAAAGTGAGTTTGATAGGCATTAGTCAATCCATCTATTGCTTTAACAGAAACAGGTTGGAACAGATAGCCAGATAAGAATGCGGTAAATCCTAATAGTACAATTAAACTTAAACGAAGGTATCTTGTATTCCTTCTTTTTATGTGAGTTTGAACTGTTGGATTTATCATAAAAAACACCGCTCCCTATTATTCAATTAAAATTAATTATTATACAGTATATTTATTATCCTCATTAATAATATAACGTTTGGAAATAAATATTGTATAAAAATTTAATTTTTGATTTAAGGTCCTAATATTTATAAGCTAAGTATAAACTATTATTTCATTATATTCTATCTTATACTTATATAATCGGCATAAAGTTTTATTTGTTAAGGCTTATTTCAAAAGAAATATAAAAAAAGAGAACTAGACTGTTAGTCTAGTTCCCTCATATGTGATTCGTCTGTCTATTCATTGTTGATTGGTTCTACAGGTGCAGATTGATCTGTTTTTTTTATTGATTCAGCTGCACTTTCAACTGAAGATGAATCAACGGTTTCTTTGGTTTCTTCTACTACCTCAGCTTCATCGGTCACTTGCTCAGCATCAGACTCTTCAATAGAAGAGTCAACAGCTTGTTCATCCGGAGTCGCTTTATCTATTGCTGAATCTGGGACTTCTACACTTTTTTCTGAACCTATTGCTTGTTCAGTAGGTTCCTCTGTCTCTTCAACTATCATAAGCGCGCTCATCGATTTTATACTTGTAGATTGAGTTGTAGCTGCATTAGTTGAAGATGAGGTTCCATTTTTTAATGTTCTGGAAATGACTAGCGTATTTCCCGCATCACCTAAAATCTTTACGTTTAAGACAGCAGTATCTAATGTTTCATTGGAATTTAACCATAGAGAGAATGTCTTATTTGAATTTAATAAGGAAGAAATCTGTCCTGATTTCTCACCTATTACTTCAAGTTCAATATTTTCTTTAGTCAATTGAACATCTTTGAAGTCACCAGGCTTTACATACTGAGGTGAAGTTGTATAAAAATTTTTAAAAGATAATAACTTCTTATCCGTTGTTAATTTAATTGGTAACTGAGCATAATTTGCACCTGAAACCAGTACATCTGTATCTGAACTTAAAACTAATCGAGTAGCAAAATATTGATCATAAGTGTGTGAATTATCATAATAACCATATTTTTCTGCTTCATACATACCATATTTTTGAATTTCGATATTTAAATTTAGTTCATATCTATCCTTATTTTCATAAGCAAGAGAATCCTCTGGTTTATCTGGATTATAAGAATAACTATCTTCTAATTTGAAAGTAAGAATCATACCATGATGTTCTTCATCCAGTTCCATAGATTCGTATTTGATAGCTGTATTCCCTGTAGACAGTTTAGAAATATTAAACATTTGCTTGATCTCTTTTGTACCATTTTTTTTAATAATCTGTTTTGTTAGAGGTTCATTACTTGGTAACTGAATATATACCACAGCTTTGTTTAAATTCTTAATGTATCTTTTATTTGGGTTAGTCATATTATTTGTTTCACTGAAAAGCATTTTCATCTTTTCTACACTGTAAGTATAGTTCCCATGTCCCGCTTTAACAAATGTACTTATATCCGGCCAATAGCTTTTTTCTTCAATGACTTTAGGAACTAGCGTAACTGTATTCGCTAATGTTTCCTCATCTGAAAACAGCTCGGCATTTGCATCAGCTGCATTAGATTGGATCAATCTGAATGTAACTGTAACTTTTAATTCCTCACCCTTTTTTGGACTGCTACTTTTATATCTGATTGTAACGGGTACTTTACCAATCGAACTAGGCTCAATGATGACTGCACTGCCACTGGTATTCTTAGCAAAAGTAAAACTGTTTGTGTTTAGGAATGCTGCACTTGCCATTACTTCTTTTGCTACAGTACCAAAATTTACGATAACCGACATATCTTTTATTTCTTCAACAGTCAATAAGGTACCATTATCTTTTGTTACATCGATCTTGTAAGCTAATTTACCAGATAGACTGCCGTCATTTGCAAGGGTACTTGAAGCCATTAAAACGGAATCTCCTTCAGTAAAATTCACAGCATTACTGATAGTGGTATTTTCCGAAGCAAGACTTACCGTTCCGAGTTTGAGCTGGATTCCCATATTGATATTGGTCGTATCACTAAACATGGCATGGGCCTTTAGGGAAGGAGAAAACACAAAAAAAGCCAAACAAATTAAACTGAATTTTGTTAATGCAATCAATCTCGTTTTTAGCTTCTTCATAGTTATACTCCTCCTCTATTTTTATTATGTAATAAAAAATTTTGAAACAAAACGATTAGCTGACTTTACTAACCGCTTGTTCCAAAAATTATATTTTATAGTTAATTGTTTTTAATTTATTTTGCGTTTGTTTGAACAGCCTTAACAGAAATAGCTTGTTCCAAGTAATTTACAGTTTCTTTATTAGCATTGTTATATGAAATACTATCTTTAGCATCAAGATCGACTTTTATTGTTACTTTAAATGTTTTGCTTGAATCTTCTCCATCTTTGGCATCTAAAATGAATTCATTTTCTAAATTTTCAATAGAAACTGTAAATGCTCCATCATCTACACTATCATTTTCAAGTACTGAAAGATCATATTTCGTTGTGCTCAAGTTTACTTTGGATTCAAGCGAACCAATATTTGTAATAGTATAGCTTCTTGTAAAAGAATCTCCAGGGCGTACGTTGGTATATTTTTGACCAGTAGTATCGCTAGTACTACTATCTAAATCTAAATTATCTTCAGCACGAGTATCCATACCTTCTATTGGTGTATATTCCCAATTGGCATCATTCGATGTTGTTATGTCTACATTTCCTAATGACAATTGGATATCACCTTGTACAGTTGCACTGTCTGAGAAATATGCCCGAGTTCCGTATGCTGCAACACTGATGATCAGTAATGCCCCTAGTAGTAATGGTAATTTTTTTCTTCTGTTGTTTGTTGATGTTTTTTTCATTTTATATTCTCCTCCATCGCATTTTATTTAGTTTTTTTGTTTCGGCTTGTGTAACTATAATCCCGGGATAAAGATAAGTCAAATAAGATAGTTTTTATACAAAACTATAAATATTCATCTTACAAGATATAACTTTTGTTTAGATTCACTTGTTTTATTTTTTCATTTGATAATCAAACTAATGGCATTATAATGGGCTTTATTAAGTATTTGTTATAAAATTGTATGAGAGATCATCTGATTTCAAACAATAAAACAACATTTGTTTAAAATGAAAAAACATAAAATGAATATTAAGTGTATAAAAAAACCGTTTTCATGGATATAGCCAATTTAAATTGTCTATTTATTAAAAAAAAGGTGCTATTTGTAATAAATATAAATAACGTTTCATTTTTTTATGATTTTCATTTATTTTAATGGCTGATTTTTTTGCTATAACGCCATTAAAATGCCTAAAAAAAACAAAAAAAAATAGAAGGCGGATGATTTTATCCACTTTCTATTCGATAAATTCGTTTTATACTGTATAAAAATTCTTTTTATTTTTTTTTAAAAATCGATTGGAAATGCTTTTAATAAACAGTTGTTCATTTAAATACTGCTCTTTTCTTCCTCTTTTGTGACGGGATTAATATACAGATGAATTAAATAGATACCCATGAGAGCAACAACGATAGCAAAAGCAATCGGTTTTTGTAAAAAAGTAACAATGTATCCAAAATAAGGAATCAGAATTTTTTGAGTCCCGATGTAGGCATCTTCTGTTACGAAACCTTGATCTTGGATGTTATTTGCGTCCCCTTTTGTTACTAAGCCTTCAACCGTTTTATTGATCACTCTATGTGTGACAAGTTCTTGATTGTATTGAAACGTGATCACATCTTCTTTTTCAACATCAGTATAGGGTTCGGTTCTAACGATGATAAAATCACCGACTGCTATTTCTGGTTCCATACTGCCGCTCACAACCGTATATCCTTTGTATCCGAGTAATCCGCTACTGTCAGGTGCCGAGAAGAAGCTGATCCCAGCGATGAACACAAAAACAGAAACGGCCACAACTACTAGCATTGATCCAAAATATTTCACTATTTTCATGTTTCATTTCCTCACTATCTTTCTATTTGCTTTAAAGATAGCATATTATTCAAATGAAATCTATCTTATATTTCGATTTCCATCAAACAAAAATCACTACTTATTTATAAACTTTTCTTTTGATAAATATCCATTATACTCACTTTGCAATTGGTTCTTAGATAGATTAGGTCGAACAACATAAAGCGATTGAGAAGTATGGAAAGCATTTGTTAGCCCTAAACCAATACTTTCGTAAATCGACTTATCTTGCAGATAGCTATGAACTAAGCCAGCGCAAAAAGCTTCATTCATGCCCCAATTGTACTGATCATTTTGTTCACTTGAATAATTAAAAATCGAAACTTCACCTTTTTGATTTCCAAACGCCATTTTAGTACTGCCTTTAGAAATGAAGACATTTTCTAGTCCTTTATCTAACCATTTTTTGACAGCCTCTTTTAAATCTTCGTCCGTTTCGATAGTCATATCAAAATGAGCTTCTGTTTCATTGTGTTTTGTGATCAAGACATTTATTCCACCTAAAAAACAAGGAAGATTCGCTAGTTTTTGAACTGAAACGGTCAGTAAAGTAATCGGTATATTGTATTTGATCGCAAAACCACTTAAAAATTCAATCGTTTCTTTAGGACAATTCAAGTCGATGATCATGTATTTTGCTCGCTTTAATACAGAAAGGTGCTTATTGATCCATTCAAGCGTCATTTTATCAAAAATATCCATTTCTGCTAAACCTAAAACCATTTCGCCTGTAGAATCGATCACTTCCATGAATGTGCCAGTAGCACACCCTTCTATTTTATCGACCGCTTTGATATTCATAAAATGTTCCGAATGCTTTTCAATGATCGTCGATTCAACATCATTGCCAACTACCGAAAACAACTTTACTTTTTCTTCTAGTCGCCCTAAGTTTTCAGCTATATTACGCGCTACGCCTCCAGCATTTTTACGAGAATGCACATTGTTTGACGTTCCTTGGATCAATGTATCTTTTATCAAGTAGCGGCGATCAACATTCGCTCCGCCAATACAGATGATTGGTTCTTCTTCCGTTAACACATACGCTTTTCCTAACAAATAATCTTTTTTGACAAGTCCTGAAATAAGATTCGCTGTAGCTGAACGGGATAAGCCAATATCATCCGCCAATTCTTGTTGTGCTATAAAAGGATTTTCACGAATGATTTCTAGAATTTTCTTTTCTTTTTCGTTAAGGCTCATCGTCAGTTCCCTCTTCCCTGTTGTAACTCATTAACCAACTCGTTATCATACCGATCAACGTTTTGAACTTGAGAGCTGATTTCCATTGTATCGTTTTAATCTAAATGATTATGCTGTAAATAATGAAACAAGACATCATTAACCCAGATTGCATTCTGTTTTCATTGTGGCTAGTTCCAAAAAATGAAACACTGTAACTCTGTTTTTCTAGTAGCTGTTTAACAAAAAAACAATTGTTGCTTTGCTATTTTCCAGTAATACTGTCTATGATTTTATTTTTTAATAGCTTTTTATAAAATTCGTTTGCCAATTGCCTCACTGTTGTTCGAGCTTTTCTCACTTTCAAGTAAGGAACTGTTAAATTTGTAAGGTTATTTTCATCGTAATCAGCTTCTCCTTTTATTCTTTGATGCGCACAAAGTGAACTCGTAGTATCTATTTTTTTTGACAAGCAAATTCCATTACGAAATAAACCATTTTTTACTAAATCATTCACTAGATACTTATCATCTTAACCTAACCAGTACGTAATTTCAATTTACACCGCTTATTTAGGCTTTAAACCGCAAATCAGTTTTTAGGCTGCCTTAAAGGGACAAACGGTTCTTGAATTGGTTCTTGAATTGGCTTTTATTCGCCCACTGTACGATCAAAGTACTGGACAAATAAAAAAATCCCCATAGGACCTTAGTCCTTTTGGGGATTTCCTCTTTTAATAAGTTTAATAAAAAATTTGGGATCTTTTAAAATAAGCCTCTTGTATTGGTTACGTCCATTGTGAAGAGTACGCCGTTTCCAGGTTGTTCAATTTTCAGGGCATTGCTTATCGATGCTACTACTGCATCTGTCGTTTGTTGTTCGGTAAGGATCATCACAACTTCTTTTTCTGGTTCGATATTCATTGAGAAAAGTCGGCTTGTTTCGTGGCTGCCAGAACCACGGGCATTGATAACTGTTCCTCCTTGCGATCCAGCTGCAACGGCAGCATCGATCACTTCTTCTGCTTGGCCACGATCAACGATCGTAAATATAGCTTGGTGCATACTATCCTCAACCTTTCTGCCGTGAGCATCTTTATCATAGACGCAGTTACGGTTTCCCAATAAATTTGCAATTGGGATCGTAAATGCGATCCCACGATTTCTTTTTTTTAATTGTAATTTTTCAGTTAAATCATTTAAGGCTGTTTCGGCTACTTCTTTGCGTGCGGCCATGATCAGAACTTCTTTTCTGACATCCTCTAGACCAAAAAATTTTAACGCTGAATTAGAAGCTGTTCCTAAACCGCGAAAAACGGTTCCGCCTGAAACACCACTCTTTTTAGCAATTTGCAATGCTTTACTTCCGGTCCCACTATTAACGACTAAGAATAGCACGTCATAATCGACACCTTGAATAACCGTATTACTCATTCGCGTGGAATCCTCCCTTACGAGATTTAATTTTAAATAGTATACCAAGTATTTCTAATGTAATGATGGGCATCATAGCCACCATTGCGATCATGCCAAATCCATCTAGTAAAACATTTGCGCCTTCGATCGATTCAGCTGCACCTTGTACAAACGCTAAAATGAAGGTTGCAGTCATGGGGCCGGAAGCTACGCCACCAGCATCAAATGACATCCCGACAAACATCTTAGGCGTGACATACATTAATCCGATAGCCAAAATGTAGCCCGGTAAAAGGAAATGCCATAATTGCAAGCTTGGAACCAAAATTCGAATCATCGACAAAAGGACTGCTAATCCAACACCGATCGATAGTGCTGTCAGAACAACTTTTCTTGTAACGTAACCATTTGTGACATCCTCGATTTGATTTGTTAAAACATAAACAGCCGGTTCGGCTAAAATAGTTACGATCCCTAGTACGAAAGCAACGATCAAGACATAAAAAGTGTTGTCCAATGCTGCTACAGTATATCCTACCACACTTCCAACATCCATGAAACCAGCATTTACTCCAACTAAGAAGATAACTAAACCAAAGAAAACATAAAAAATACCTTTCATGATTTTAACTAATTTCTTTTTCGATAATTTCAAAAAGAAGACTTGATAAAGTAAGAAAATAGATACGATTGGAACTAAAGCGACCAAAATTTCGGTCATAATAATAGGAAAATAATGAATAAATGGTGCTATGATGGAATCTGATCCAGACGTATCTACTGATAAACTTCCTGCAAGTTCATCCTGACCGCCAAAGATATTCATCATCATAACTGCGATAATGGCTCCTGAAGAAGAAATAGCTACTAATCCAAAGCTATCTTTTTCAGATGCCTTGCCGTCTTTTTTCAAGGTTGATACACCTAATGCTAAAGCCAACATAAAAGGTACGGTCAACGCACCTGTAGTCGCTCCAGAAGCATCAAATGCAATAGCTAAAAATTCATTTGATGTAAATAACGCTAATATAAAGATGACACTATAAATTCCTGTTAATAATTTGTACAAAGGAATATTAAACACGATCCGCAACAGACCAATCGTCATCATCACCGCGATCCCAATAGAAACATAAAGCAATATGCTCATATTGCTGATAGCTCCTCCAGTCACATCTGCGATCTGGTTGGCTAATATATGCAGGTCCGGTTCCGCTATTGAGATAAAGAACCCCAGCACGATGCCGGCAACAGCGACGATCCAAACTTTGTTACTCTTGGCCATTCCTTTTCCTAAATTGGTCCCGATCGGGCTGATTCCTATATCAGTCCCAAATAAAAAGATAGCTAATCCAACAACAATAAATAATGCACCTAGTAAGAAACGCGATAACAGATTGGTTTCAAGCGGCGCTATAGTGAAATGTAAGATCAAAACGATCACCACGATCGGTAAAACAGAGAGCGAAACTTCTTTTAATTTTTCCGTAAGTATATTCAAATATACGACACATCCCTTATATTTTCAGTAACCTAAGCCTTTACTTGATTGAGAATTGCTGAAGAAAACAAAAAGATAATTGCTTTAGAACAAACGACTTTATTGTTTGAGCATTCAATGATCAATTAGTTTAATAGGAAAAGTTTTTTGCTTTCATCAACTATCCATGCAAGTACCCACTTTACTACTCACATTAAGTCTACCATAAATTTGACTAAAAATAAAATCTGTCTTGATACACGTCTATCTTATAGCTGTTTTTCAGTTCTATTTTTATTAGTGTGATAAATTAATTAAAGTTCTATTGGAATAGGAGTTGCTTGTAGCCCTATCAAGAATTCAAATAAAATGGTCCACTATTTTGAGTTACTCGAACTAATGCTCGTTCAGGCTACTCATTTACAATTCAGCTTCTCAGTTACTCGAACTAGCGCTCGTTCTGGCTACTCAAATGCAAATCAGCTTCTCAGTTACCCGAACTAGCGCTCGTTCTGGCTACTCAATTGAAAATCAAGTCCTCAGTTACCCGAACTAGCGCTCGTTCCGGCTACTCATTTACAATTCAGCTTCTCAGTTACTCGAACTAGCGCTCGTTCTGGCTACTTGCTCTTAACAAGGTACGTTTAATACACGCCCTACTCATCTATTACCTGTTTAACTTATCCATAGCGAGGAATTAACACTAATTTTGGTGGCAATAGATTAGATCAGTTGGATCACTCACTCGAAATTTCAGGCGGAATAGGGTTGCTTGTAGCCATGTACAGAATTCAATGCGAATTATAGAGCTTTAACGCTTCAGCGATTAAACTCTATTTGAGGCTTGAAAGCCTGGAAGACTTCCTTTTAGGCTTCAGGCGTTTCCATGGCTCTCCACAAGCGACCCGTTATTCCAGAAGAAATTTCTTTTGGAACACCAATACGATTTATTGAACAATCAATATGAGACTATAATTTTTTTGGTAATAGATTAGTTTAGTCACTTACTCGAAATTTCAGGCGGAATAGGGGTTGCTTGTAGCCATGTAATGAATTCAATGCGAATTATAGAGCTTTAATGCTTTAGCGATTAAGCTCTATTTGAGGCTTGAAAGCCTGAAGACTTCCTCTTAGGCTTCAGGCTTTTCCATGGCTCTCCACAAGCAAACCCGTTATTCCAGAAGAAATTTCTTTTGGAACACCAACATCATTGGATATAGAGGCATTTTTTCTGTAGAAAAAAATAAAGCCGAACTTCTTTATTAGAAGTTCAACTTTATGAAAAGTATGTCTGTTATAGCGTTGGACCTTGGTCGTTTGGTGATTTACTTTCTTTGTCCATCTTCTTATCTAATTCAGCTAATTGATTCTTAGCGAAGTCACGTCCGCCAATACCAAACGCAATTGCGAAGGCAACAGACAATGCACCTAAGATCAAGATAAAGGCCAAATTAACAATACTTGTAGCAAATTTCAATTGATCTAAAGCCATGAAGACAGATAGAACGATCAGAATATATTTCAAACTTTCACCGGCAAATTTATTCCCAGTTGATTTTGTAACAAATCCTCCTAAGATTGATCCACCTACAACACCGACTCCTAAGATGATCAATGCACTAATAACAAGTGGCAAGTACGCGATCATTGCAGAACCAATCGTGTTTAAGACTTCTAAGTTCAAGACGTTTAAAGCTTCAACTGTGAAGAAAACACCAATAACAACAGCTACGATTTGTCCAATAATTTTAGCGATGTCGAAATTCATATTTCCTGAATTTTTAATAAATTTAGTTAAATTATTGATACCTGTGCTTGAAAGTAAATCAGTTAAAAGTTCACCCACAAATTTAGCAATAGCGACACCAACTGCTAATAAAATGACTGCTACGATAACATTTGGAATAGCAGCTAACACTTGGTTTAGTACGCCGACGATCGGACGAGAGATCGTTTGGATGTTCAATGTTTCTAAAGCGATCGTTACGATTGGAATCAAGATGATGATATACACAATGTTTCCTAATACTTTAGCCATTGTAGTCTTTTGGCCAGCAGAAGGTGCTGCATCTAATGCTGATTTAGAAGTTGTAAGTTTAGAGACCCATTTGTCAACATCTAACGTCAATGCCAAGTTGTAGACAAGATTTTTAACAAAGCGAGCCACAATTATTCCAATAGCCATGATAACAATAGCTGCGAACATGTTAGGGAAAAAGTTCAGAGCCGTATCAAACATATTAGAAATTGGTCGAGCAACCGCATCTAATCCCAACATACCCAAGATACCTGGTAAGAATAATAACCAAACTAAGAAATATAGGACTTGTGATAGAGAATCGATAGTCGTTTCGGCTTGTTCTTGCGAATTCGTTACACCCCATTTTGTTAATAATTTGCCAAATCCGGCTACTTTAAGCCCTTTTTGAACAGCTTTCTTAACTATTGTAGCGACGATCCATGCTAAAACTAATAGTAGAATAGCTCCTAATAGTGTTGGCAGAAAATTAACGAATGAATTTAACCCTGAGCTAACTGAATCTGTTACAGTATCGGTCATAATTAACATCTCCTCTTCTTTATAATGAGTATCTTTACATTAACTAGTATAGCTGATGTAATTTTTTTAACAAAATAATACGCATTATTAAATAGCTGATTTCTATAAAGATTTTTCCGGAAATCTTGTTTTAACAGTATTTAAAGGGCTCTTATCATTGACTTAAAATGCTATCATTGTTATATTTTAACGAGGCTTTAAACATATTATTTAAAAAGAAGGTGCATCATCATCAAGAAAAATCGACTCGAGACCGACTCTATTCCAAAACTATTAGTCGAATTCTCGATACCGGCAATTATCGGAATGCTGGTCAATGCGATCTACAACGTTGTCGACCGGATATTTATTGGGAATGATCCGGTATTAGGTTCTCTAGGCTTAGCAGCCGTGTCTATTACATTCCCTGTAACATTGGTCTTGCTGGCATTTGCCTTAATGGTAGGTATTGGAGGATCCACACGTTTTTCCATTAGTTTAGGTAAAAAGGAAACGGAAAAAGCTAAGTTCTTTTTAGGAAACGGTGTAATGTTAGCTATTATTGCTGGACTGCTTTTTATGATTTTAGGAAACATTTTTATCGAACCTATCCTGCAAGCTCTTGGTGCCAGCAGTGATGTTCTTCCATTCGCTACTGATTATCTGAGTGTCATTTTATATGGAGCTGTTTTTCAAAGTGTCGCCATGTCATTGAATAATTTTTCAAGAGCAGACGGAAATCCGCGTAATTCCATGATCAGTATGATGATCGGTGCCGGATTCAATATCATTTTTGATTACATCTTTATTATTCAAATGGGCTTGGGCATGAAAGGTGCTGCTTACGCTACGATCGGCGGTCAATTTCTGTCTATGGTCTGGCAACTTGCCTATTTCTTAGGGCCTAGAGCCAATGTCCAGTTAGCTATTCAAAATATGAAACTACGAGCAGCCTACGTTAAAGATATTTTAACGACTGGAATACCAGCATTTTTACTACAAATTGCAAATAGTGTTCTGAATATTGTGATCAATGCAAGTTTAGTTATTTATGGCGGAGACATTGCCATATCAGTTGCGGGTATCATAACGAGTGCGACCACCCTTATTATCATGATGGTTGCTGGATTGATCCAGGGCCTCCAGCCGATCATCAGTTACAATACTGGAGCAGATCGACCCGATCGTGTAAAACAAGCGTTGAAAATAGCCACCGTCATTGGCGGGATCATTAGTACAACTGGTTTCTTGATCTTTCAGTTCTTCCCTGAATTTGTTATAACCTTATTTAACCAAGAACCAGCTGTTGTTTCTTTAGGGGTAGAAGCCATTCGCATATGGACCGCAGCTTTCCCACTAGTCGGTATCCAAATCGTTTGGGCCAGCTACTTTCAAGCAGTCGGAAAAGTACGCTTGGCCAGCTTTTTAAACTTAGCTCGCCAAATCATCTTTTTGATTCCATTAATTCTGATCTTGTCACCTATTTTTGAACTCAATGGCATCTATGCAGCTGTCCCAATTGCTGAAGCATTAGCCTTTGTCGTGACATTCGTCTTTTTGAAGAGTCAGTTCAAAACTTCGCAACACCCGCTTTAATCACTAATTTATAGCATCAAAAAGGAAGAGGTCGAGACTTTTGTCTCAACCTCTTCCTTTTTTGTAGTTGAATAGCATGACTATCTGGTCTCACTCATTCGTGAAACGCCCTTATACCGAAGAGTGGCATCAAAAACTAGTCTCACTCTTCGCTCAAGACAAGGTACACGAATGTGTTGAGCGACTATTTGGCGCCACTCATTCGTGAAACGCCCTTACACCGAAGAGTGACTCCCAAAACTGATCTCACTCTTCGCTCAAGACAGGGTGCACGAATGTGTTGAGCAACTATCTGGCGTCACTCCGTCGTGAAACGACCTTACACAGAAGAGTCGCGCCCCAAACTGATCTCACTCTTCGCTCAATATAAGGTGCACGAATGTGTTGAGCGACTATTTAGCGTCACTCCGTCGTGAAACGACCTTATACCGAAGAGTGGCATCTTTTTCCTCTAGTTTTGATACCATTCTGGGCGTTCGTCAAAGTAAAAGACTCCAACACCGCCAATTCCGATGTGTGTTCCTAGTACTGACCCTAATCTAAACAATTGCGTTTGGCATTCTGGCAATTCTTCTTTTATCATGGCTTCAATTTTTCTGGCTGTTTCTTCATCATCGCCATGGCTGATGCCGATAGTTTGGTCCTTAAAATTTTCTGCACCTTTTTTTACATCATCAATCAATTTTTTATAAAGTTTCTTCTGTCCGCGAACGAGTTTGCTCAATTGGATAAAACCATCTTCGACCGTTAAGTAAGGTTTTATATTCAAAGCTGTTCCTACGTATCCCGTCGTTTTATTGACACGCCCGCCTTTAACAAGCCATTTCAAATCTCTTAAGGTAAATTTATAATAAACATGCTCAATGTTCCACTCCATTTGGTGAACGATCTCGTCAAATGACTTTCCTGCTTCAATCATTTTCAATGCTTGCAAAGCGATAAGAGCTGCGCCGCCAGATCCACCTCTTGAATCAATCAAGGCGATCTTTCGCTCAGGATATTTTTCTTTGTACTCTTCAATGACTTGATGAGCAAATTGATAAGTTCCAGACATTTCTGATGAAAAAGACATGTAAATCATGTCTTCATTTTCTTGGATAGATTTATCCAAGACTTTTGTCAAAGATCCATAAGAAATTTGAGAAGTCGTTGGCACGACCCCTGAGCGCATCGCTTCGTAAACAGCGTCTACTGTGATTTCTTCACCATCCAAATACGTTTTATTATCCAAAGTTATGCTGAGCGGAATCACCTCGAAATCATACTGCTGCTCCATTTCTAAGTTCCGATCACAGGTTGTATCAATCATTAATTTTGTCAATTTATTCTCACCTTACCTACGTGTATTTACTAAATCAAACCTTCTCAACTTTGCGATCAGCCCTTTTTTGACTCAGTATAAGTTTCTTTCACAAAATTCATGCTATCTTGCGTTAATTCTTTTAATATAGCTAGATCGATATCAGAATTTTTTTTGATATACAAACAGCCTTTCCCCATTTTATGCTTGCCAAGTCGGTTTAACTTTTCTGCTCTTTTTTCATTATCCGGTTGAGAAAGATAAATGCTGAATTGCGCTTTTCTTGGAGAAAATCCAATTAGAGCTGCATCTCCCTCATGTCCGCTTGCGTATTTGTAATGATAACTCCCGAAACCAATAATATCCGTGCCCCACATCTTAGGTTCATGGCCCGTCGTTTGACTGAATAATTGGATCAATTGATGTGTATCTTGCCGTTTATTTTCGTCTTTGATTTCTTCTACAAATTTTGCGACATTTTCGGTTGTTTCTTGTGTTTTATTCTTAACCATCCCTAGATCCTCCTCTGCCAAATCCGTTCCGTTAATGATCAGTGTCTCATTCCAATCAATGCGGTCGCTTCTTCCATGGTCAATGATTGAGGGAAATACTTATTCCACACCGAAACCAATTGTTTTAAATCATATGTACCATAAATTTTTCGAGCATTTTCCAACTGTCTTAAGAAAAGAGCAGGATTTTTTAGTTTTTCTCTTTTATTAATAGCAGAGATGAGTTCATTTGGAATGACAAGTGTCACTTCATCTTTTACTTGAAAAGCGAACAGGTAGCCTGATTCAATACTTGACTGAACAACGGCAAGTGTTTCAGCAGAGGTTTCTAACAATACACCACTGTCTAAATCAGCAAGAACTTGTGCTGCCTTTGGACCCAATTGCGCAAAATAATGCGTTGCCTTTTCGATGATGACCGGTTTTAACTGGTCAACAATTTCAGCTTTTGTAGCACTCTTTCGGATCGGTGTATGCTGGTTTTCAGCAATTTGAAACAATTGATTTTTCTTGTAAGCTAACAGTCCTTTTTCTAAATCACTATATGGTGTCCCTTTGATCAGTGGCACATTATGTATCTCTATCATTTATCTAACCTCCTATCTTTTCACTATCATTTAATTTCATTTTACCGTATTTTATCTCATTCGTAAAATCAGTAAAAAAGACATAAAAGTAAACAGCTCTTTTTATGTCTTTGGATCGGCCATTAATTTGCCATTGCACTCATATCCATGTACATGATCTCCCACAGATGTCCGTCTAGATCTTTGATCCGGCGGTAATACATCATCGCTTCCTCTTCTTCACTCAATGCCGTCGTCTTGTCTTGGGCACCATGTTCGATGGCTTTATTTACGAGTTCGTCTACTTCCTCTTTTGACTCAACCTGCAAAGCAAGAATTACTTCATTTTCCTTTGAAATATCTGCTATCTGCTGGTGGGTAAAACTAGCAAAGAATTCTTCCGTTAGCAACATGACAAAAATCGACTCGTTCATGACCAAGCTTGCGCCCTTATCATCCGTGAACTCTTCATTAGATTCGAAACCAAGTGCTTTAAAGAATGCAATCGACCGGCTCAAATCCTTTACTGGCAAATTCACATAAATTGAACTTACTTTGACCGTCATTTCCTACACCTCCTTTATAGACAAATTTTCTTATTCAAAATCATTATACTCGCAATCCTGCTTTTTAACTAAACAGTTGGCTTGCCTATTTTTTAGCATTTCACGGGGTTCTTTTATGATAAGGTAGGCGTTTTGTTTGATTATTTGATAGTAAAAGATTATGCTTAACTCACCTATTACACAATCAACAAGCACAACAGAACAATTACGTTCAGTGCTTAAAAGGAGATAACCAATATGAATGATCCAGATATTACAATCGTTTCAGCTGCAAATGATGGCTTTGTCCCACATTTAGCTACATTAATTTTATCGATTTTAAAAACAAAAAAAGTTGAAACGAAAATAAACTTTTATGTGATTGATGACGCCATTTCTTTGGTTTCTAAAGATGCTTTAAATCGAATGGTAAATGAATACAATGCTTCTATCAGTTATTTGCAAATTGATACACTCAAATTTGAAGATATGGTGGAAAGCGATCGGATCCCTAAAACGGCTTACTTCAGGATTGCGATCCCTAATTACCTTAAACATACGGATATCAAACGGGCGATCTATTTAGACTGTGACATTATTGCTAAAGAGGATATTGAAACCATTTGGAACCTCGACTTGGGCGATAAATTATTGGCAGCCGTTGAAGACGCTGGTTTCCATCAACGTCTAGACGCTATGGAAATTGAAGCTGATTCCGATATTTACTTTAATTCTGGTATGATGGTCATCGATATTGAAAAATGGCGTGCTGAAAGAATATCCGAACAAGTGTTAAAATTCGCTACTGAAAATTCAGATGAGTTAAAATTTCACGATCAAGATGCCCTAAATGCTATCCTGCATGATCGTTGGTTGATGATCCATCCGCGTTGGAATGCGCAAGCTTACATCATTACCAAAGAAAAAAAACATCCGACAAAAATTGGGAACTTAGAGTACACAGAGGCTCGCAACGAACCCGCTTTGATCCACTTCAGCGGTCATGTTAAACCGTGGCATAGTGAATCAGATCACCCTTTTCGCGATGACTACTTAACTATCCGAGCAGAAACACCTTTTCCAATGGAAGAAGCATCAAACTAAATAAGAAGGACCATAGGAAGCTAAACTCCTCTGGTCCTTCTTTTTAGTTACAGTTCTAGTCGTTCAATAGAGTGAATCTCGACTTCTCCATTATCTTCGATCTCTTGGATCACTTGATCTAAAATTTGCTGGCTTAATTTACGATCATTGCTTACTACAGCGATCCCCAGCACACCCTGATTCAGGGTATCATGTGCTTCAACCTCAGCAATACTGACATTGAACTTATTTTGGGTTTTTTTAATAATGCTTTTCACCACACTGCGCTTATCTTTTAAAGAATACGCATGATAAATGAGAAACGATACTTTCATACCTAAAATAATCATATTCAATCTCCTCCAAACGCATTTTCATTCCGATATCAAGTGATGCTAGTCAAACGGCAGCTACTGTTCGGACTCGTTTGACTAATAAACTGAAACACTACTGCAATTTGAGCTCGTTCGGCTAATAGAATTGGCTGCATTAGTCAAAAGTTTATCGCTATGTGAGCTCATTTGACTAATAAACTGGCTGCATTAGTCAAACTACCGCCACTATTCAGGCCCGTTTGACTAATAAACTGACTACATTAGTTAAACCGCCGCCGCTATTCAAGCCCATTTGACTAATAAAGCTGCCTAGCACGCTCAAACAACGTCTAAGGCTAAATTCAAACTCATTTATTCGATTCCAGCAAAAAAAATCATTTGAAATAAGGTTTCAATGCCGTTAGCTCATCTATATGCAACGCACGGTATGAGCCAATTGGCAACGTTTCGTCTAGCTGCAATGGTCCCATTGAAAGGCGTTTAAGATAAACGACTTTTTTTCCAACAGATAAGAACATCTTTTTCACTTGATGAAATTTGCCTTCGCTGATTTCCAGTAATACTCTGCTTTCAGTAGCGCTATAACTGAGAATCGTCAACTTAGCTGGTTTGCATTTGATACCTCCGTCAAAGACGATACCCGCTGCAAATGCTGTTAAGTCCTCGCTCGTGACTCTTTCGTTGACTACAGCTTCATAACACTTCGTCACTTCTTTTTTAGGGATCAACAATTGATAACCCAACTGTCCGTTATTTGTCAGCAAGAGCAGTCCTTCTGTATCTTTGTCCAGACGCCCTACCGGAAATAACCCAGGCACCCGTTGCGATGGATCGATCAAATCGATCACCGTCTGATTCGACGCGTCGGATACAGCACTGACCACGCCGGCTGGTTTATGCAGCATAAAATAGACATGCGGCTGGTAGTGGATCCGCGTACCTGAGACGGTAACTTCCTGCAACTCTGGATCCACATTAAGATTATCCACTGCTATCGTCTGGCCATTAACTTTTATTTGCTTGCTCTTTATCAACCGTTTGACCGTACGACGCGAGCCGAATCCTGTCTCAAACAATAACTTATCTAACCGCATTCGCTTGCTCCTTCGTTTAGTGATTATTTATCTATTCCTGTCTTTATGACTTTTTAAAACAAGATTCATCTAGCAAAATTATTTTTTCATCAAGATTCACTGTTGCTTTTATTCCATATGGTAAAGCACATCTTGGATAAGCATGACCAAAATTAACATTATACAAAATTGGCAATGCACTATCTTCTATCACTTTTAAATAAATCTCTTCATACTCTTCATAGTAAACCTCATCTTGTGGTTTTCCAATTATTAATCCGTTAATTACTGAAAAAATCCCTATTTTTTTTAGCGCACTCAGTTCTTTTTTTAGTACATCGGGCGTTGGTTTCTCTTCACAGGTTTCTAAAAATAAGATTTTACCTTCCCATTCGCTTAATGAGGGAAAGAGTTGGTATTTTTCACAAATCTCTGTTTGATCTGAATACTGTCCTCCAGTTAATATATCGTAGAAACTTTCTAAACAACCACCAAGTAACGGACCAGAAACTACTCCAGTTCCTTGCAAAACTTCATAACCATATTTTTCATCATGATACTTACGGTTTCCCCCTAAAGCCCGTTCGGAAAAATCACTGCGTTCTTCATACCAAAAAGGACTTGAACGAATTTCTTGTTGCTCGTAACCTTCAAAATAGCCTTGTAGTGTCTCCTTTGTATAAGGCACTAATTCTTCAGCCAGTTCGGCGATATCTGTAATAAAACTGGGTCCATAAAAGGAAACCATCCCTAATTTGTAGAACATCAAATGATTGATCGTAGTATCAGAAAACCCTGTAAACAGCTTAGGATTTTCTTTTACATTATGTATGAATTTTTCATCTTCTAATAAATAAGGCAGTAACCGATACGTATCGTCACCCCCAATGGCTGTTATTATTCCTTTAATCGTTGTATCTTGAAAAGCCTCTTTTAGATCCTGTGCTCTTGCCTCAGGATGATTTTTCAGATATTCAGTCCCTTTAAGTGTATTCGTCATAAATACGGGTTCTAACCCCAATTCTCTTAATCTCTTTTTGCCCAGATTAAGTTGGTGTAAACATGATTCTTCACCTAATATTCCACTTGAAAGACTCACTATAGCTACTTTATCTCCAGTTTTTAATGCCTGTGATTTTCTCATAATTTCCCTCCTGTTTTTAACCACCTATAAATAATTTTTTTAATAGATTTAATTAATATACCAAGTTATAACTCCAATAATACCGAATATCACTATGCTAATTAGTATTATGGAAATAAGTTGTTCGATTTTTTTAGACATATAACTTCTCCTTTTCACCTAATTTTCATTTCATATAAAGTCTTGTGATCCAGCTTTAAGGTAAAAATCCAGAATAAACTTTTTAAATAAATAACAATTTTCTAAAGTATGCTCATTTAAAAATTATATGTATGAAGGACAATTATTGAAAAATTAGTAATTACTCATAGTATACGCTATTTTCGTTATCGTTTACACTTCATTCAACACCGGTAGTTATTTTTTATAATTATTTTTTTAAATGTACTCTTAATAAGCAAAAACATCTATACAAGAAAAATAGTTACTTAAAAAACTACCAGATTCAATTGCGCTAACTTTTTTATATCGAATAAAAAAGTTAGCGGTAAAAATCAGACCATCTTGTCTAATTTTTACCACTAACTTTTTAGTTTACTTTCATTATTCTTCCACCAGTTTATACAATTTGCCATTGAAGTCTACGATGATCAGTTCGCCTTGTTCATCGACACCAAAAGACGAAATCATCAATTCGGTATCCGCTAATTCAACATTTTCTACTTGCTGGTCTTCGTCGAGCCACAAGCCCCAAATCTTCCCAGTAATAAAGTCGCCATAAAGATAGACGCCGTCTAAACTTGGATTTTCTTCGCCATAGTAGGTATAGCCACCCGTTATGGACTGGCCTAATGAATGATCATATTCCCAAATAGGTGCCTCGAGTTCAGTCATATCGGCTTCATCTAAGACTCGATGCTCTAGCGTCCCTTCCATGATGTTCCACCCATAGTTGCCGCCTTTTTCGATCAAATTGATTTCTTCCATCGCATTCTGTCCCACATCAGCTGCAATAAGCAAATCACGTTTTTCATCAAAACTAAATTTCCATGGATTCCTGAGACCATAGGCAAAGATTTCTTCGACATATCCCTTTGTGTTGTCGCTATAAGGATTGTCCTCAGTAATACCGTAATTTTTATCCCCATCAACCGCGTTAATATCGATCCTTAACAATTTGCCATAGATTTTGGTCAGGTCTTGTGCATTCCCTTGCGGATCACCGCCTGATCCTCCATCACCGGTCGCAATATACAAATAGCCATCTGGACCAAATGCAAGATGTCCACCATTATGATTCGCATACGGTTGAGGAAATTCTATCAAGATTTCTTCACTAGCCAGATCTACCTCAGCTACATTTGTTGGATCTGTTGTGAACCGTGAGATCACTGTCGTTTCCTTCGTTGTGTAGTTGACATAAAAATAGCCGTTTTCTTCAAATTCTGGATCAAAAGCTAATCCCAATAAGCCTTTTTCTTGCCCGTTAAAATCGATTTTTGTGCTTAGATCAACAACTACCTTGGCTTCAGTTGCTTCCTCTTCATTTTCAAAAACTTTTATTTTACCGGTTCGCTCAACGACAAAGACTTGGTTTGTGCCATCATCAGCGGTCGTATAATGTAGCGGTTGATCAAAAGTAAGATTCGGGTATGCTTCAACTAGTTCATGATCAAGGGGCTCGAAAGCTTTTGTTTCAGTTGTTTGGCTGCTTTGTTTGCTGGAATCAGAGGCCTCTTCGGATGAGCTTGTTCCGGTTGAGCTTGTTCCGGATGAAGCAACTTGACTAGTGTCTTCTGTTGGAGCACAAGCACCTAAAAGGACAACGGCACTTAACAAATAAACGCTCAGGTATTCCATACTAAGCAACTCCTTTCAATTTAAAGCAAGGGGCATAATTTTCTTCAGTTTACCAAGCTTATCCTTCTATCTGCAACTAACAAGTCTTAGGAAAAACGACCAATTTTCCTTTCACGAATGAGTGGTGTCTATTTCAGGCTTTACTTCTACGTGGAACCACTTTTGACGAATGAGTGACAACTTATTTCGTCATCACTCATTCGTCTAAAGCTACTTCACGAAACAGTGACACAGCTTTTCTGCTCTACTTCGTCGTGTAAGGCCTTTTCACGAAGGAGTGGCTCTCCACAATCAAACCCGACGATTCCAGAAGCAATTTTATTTTGAAATATCCACACCAAAAGTCATATAGCCCAAATAAAAAAAAGCAACCCATTCTATGAATGGGTTGCTCCTATTTTCTCTATGATTAGTCGCGGACTAATAATGTAACACTTTCCACGTGCGTTGTTTGAGGGAAAAGATCTACTGGTTGAACTTTCTTAACCGTATATCCGCCTTCTGTTAACAATGCTAAGTCACGTGATAACGTAGCTGGGTTACAGCTTACGTAAATCATTTTTGTAGGTTTTATTGCAATAACGGCATCTGTAAATTCTTTTTCAAGTCCTTTACGAGGAGGGTCAACAACTAATAAATCAGCTGTACGGTCTTCTTCAGCCCAGGCAACCATAACTTCTTCAGCCGCGCCTGCTTCAAATGTTACATTATCAATGTTGTTCAATTCAGCATTTGCTTTAGCGTTTTCGACTGCTGGTTCGATTACTTCGATACCATAAACGTGTTTAGCATTTTTAGCTAATGTCAACGTGATCGTTCCGATCCCACTGTATGCATCAATAACGGTTTCTTCGCCTGTTAATTCAGCAAAGTCTAAAACAGTTTGATACAATTTTTCAGTTTGAAGCGGATTGACTTGATAGAATGAACGATGAGAAATTTCAAATGTGTTGCCTAATAATGTATCTTTAAATTTGTCTTCACCATATAAAACAATTGAGTCTTCACCTAAAATAACGTTTGTGTGTTTAGGATTGACATTTTGCACGATGCTGACAACTTCTGGAATAGCTTCAAGAATATCTGGAATGATTTTACTTGTTGGGAATAATTTAGCTGTTCTTGTCACTAAAACGATCATGATTTCACCAGTGTAATACCCACGGCGAACGATGATGTGACGCAAGTTCCCAATGTTTTCATTTTCATTATACGGTTTAACGCCGTAAACGCGCATGATATCGCGGACCGCAATGATTGCTTCGTCGATTTTAGGATCTTGAATGTAGAAGTTTTCCATTGGGATCACTTCATGGCTGTTTTTACGGAAAAAGCCAGTCGTTAATTTGTCATCGATTTTACGTACCGGAATTTGAGCTTTGTTACGGTATCCTGATGGATTAGCCATTCCGATCGTATCATATACGGGTACATCTGGTAATTTTGCGATACGTTGCAAGCTATTAATAACTTGTTGTTTTTTAAAGTCTAATTGTGCTGGGTATCTCATATGTTGCAAAGGTGTGATACCTACGCGTGTGTAATTTTCATCTTGGATCACTACACGGTCTTCACTTGAGTTCAAACGGTTCATAACTTTTGCATAACCAAAAGATTTTCCCGTTTTGTGGATCTTAACTTCTACTTGTTCGCCTGGTAAGGCATTTTCAATAAAGAGTGAATAACCTTTGATTCTGGCTACTCCAAAACCCTCATGTGTTAAATCTTCAATTTTCACAGTATGTTTTTCATTTTTTTGTACTGGTACTACTTTATCTGCTTTCATAAAAAAGCTCCCTTCGATGACCTTATTTTCATGTCTCTTGTTTATCCGATTGTGTTTATTCTAGAACGTGTTCCAAAAAGAAGAGGCCATTTCGCTGCACAAATCAAGCTCGCTAGTCTATGACCAGAGCGCGTGATTCCATCAGCTAATGCGGTTCTATACTCTTTTTGTCACACTCCCTTTGTCAGTTAGTACGCCAGATATTTGATACTTTCTATCATCCACTTAACTGGGAGTGTTCCTGACTCGACCGGCTAAACGGGATGGGATTAAAAATACGTTGTTATCTAATGATTCTAATCTACACTATTCGTGATGACCTTTTTGGTTAACTGAAATTATTTCTTCCAATTCTCAAAAATATGAAAATGGAGTACTGACTCGTAATTATACAAGAAAACTTGTCTTAATTCAAAGTTTTTTCATTATTTCTCATAAGCTTCTTTTGTTGAAGAGTGAATTTCGCCATCTCCGTTGATATCGCTGTTAGTCAAGCCTTCAACTTCCTTGATAAAGGCATCTTCTAACACTTCAGATGTTTCATCTTTATGGTCAACAGCTTTTTGAAGATCATCTGTAGAGGCAATGATTTCAATGTGTTGATGTAAGTTTGTGAATACCACCGGTGCGTTACCGCCATATTCGCCATCCAAGTTGATCATCATTTTTGATGCATTGCCTGGACGCGCAATAATTTTACTTGTTTTCTTATATAAAATATTTGGATTGGTAATGTGCTTTCCGCCATTTAAGACTTGTGCCACTAAACGCAACACATCAGGCAAGTTAGATGTTTTCACGATGATCAATGTGAATTTGCCATCATCTAATAAAGCATCTGGAGCGATTTGTTCGAAACCACCAATTGAATTGGTAAGAGCCACTAAAAACATCGTTGCTTCGCCTTCAAAGGTCCCATCATCGTATTCGATGTGCATAGGGATCGGTTTGATCCGCGGCAGTATTTCGGCCCCTTTGACAAAGTAAGCTAAATAACCAAAGATTGTTTTCAGTTGTGATGGAACATCATACGTTAATTCGGTCATCATCCCACCGCCGCCAATATTGATGAAATAAGACAAGTCTTTCCCCATAACGGCTTCACCAACATCCATAAAGAATGACTGTTTTTTATGGATGATTTTTGCTGCTTCTACTAAGTTATTTCGCGGAATGTGTAAAGCCCTAGCGTAATCATTCGTTGTTCCAGCAGGGATGATAGCCAGTTTTGGTCTTTTTTTCAAACCAGCCATTCCATTTACGACTTCATTGATCGTGCCATCTCCGCCCGCTGCTACAATCAAATCAAAGCCTGCTCTTGCTGCTCTTTCAGCTTCGTTTTGTGCAGATTTGGGTTCAGGTGTGGTCGCATAAGCACTTGTTTCGTATCCTGCTTCTTCGTAAACTTGGAAGATCTCGACTAGATGTTTTTTTACTATTTCACGACCCGAAGTAGGATTAAAGATTACTCTTGCTCGCATAAAACTTCTCCTTTGCTTTCACTCCGATATCAGCGTTTGCTTAATTCATCATTTAATAGTTTATTTACAACTCCTGGATTAGCTTGTCCCTTTGTCGCTTTCATGATTTGCCCGACTAAGAAGCCAACTGCACGGTCTTTTCCATTTTTAAAGTCTTCGATCGATTGTGCATTTTTATCTAATATCTCATTGATGATCGGCAATAATTTCGCTGGATCGCTTAGTTGGATCCAACCATTTGCTTCAACGACTTCTTGAGCATTTCCACCAGTTGTGATCAATTCGCGGAATACTTTTTTAGCTATTTTAGAACTGATTGTTCCATCGGCGATCAAATTGATCATACCGGCTAAGTTTTCAGTTGTTAATTTGGTTTCGTGCAACTCTAATTTTTCACTGTTCAAGTACGCTGAAACTTCACCCATCAACCAATTTGAAGCTTGTTTTGCATCTGCTCCGTTTGCTAAAGTACCTTCAAAGAAATCAGACATTTCTTTTGTCGCAGTTAAGACCATTGCATCGTATTCTGGCAGATCCAGCTCACTGATGTAGCGAATGCGACGATCTTTTGGCATTTCTGGGATCGTTGCTTTTACACGTTCGACCCATTTTTCATCAATGACGATATTTGGCAGATCAGGTTCTGGGAAATATCGGTAATCGCTTGATCCTTCTTTGACACGCATCAAAACAGTATCGCCTGTTGCTTCATCGTAACGTCTTGTCTCTTGTTGGATGACTCCACCAGACAACAGGATCTTTTCTTGACGTTTTTCTTCAAAAGCTAGACCACGACGGACAAAGTTAAAGGAATTCAAGTTTTTCAATTCCGTTTTAGTCCCAAATTGCTCTTGCCCGATTGGACGGATAGAGATATTGGCATCACAACGCATTGAGCCTTCTTCCATTTTCACATCACTTACGCCTGTGTACTGAATAATTTGCTTGATGGCTTCTAAATACGCATACGCTTCTTCTGGCGAGCGCATATCAGCTTCAGATACGATCTCGACTAGTGGTGTTCCTTGACGATTTAAATCGACATATGAATAGCCATCTGTTCCATGGATATTTTTCCCAGCATCTTCTTCTAAATGCAGACGTTCGATGCGGATCTTCTTTTTCTTGCCTTCTACTTCGATCTCGATCCAACCATTATAGCCAATTGGTTGGTCAAATTGTGAGATTTGATACGCCTTTGGATTGTCTGGGTAAAAATAGTTTTTTCGATCGAATTTGGTATCTTCTGCGATCTCACAATTCAAGGCTAAAGCCGCTTTCATGCCAAACTCGATTGCCCCTTTATTGATAACGGGTAAAACACCTGGGTATCCCCAGTCAATGACATTTGTATTTGTGTTCGGTTCTGCACCAAAATGAGCTGGAGCAGGTGAGAACATTTTTGAGTCGGTTTTTAATTCTACGTGGACTTCTAGTCCGATTACTGTTTCAAAGTTCATATCGATTCTCTCCTCCTACACATTCGGTTTTTCTTTATGAAATTCAGTAGCTTGTTCAAAAGCATAAGCTGCTTGATAAATCGTTTGTTCGTCGAAATGGTTTCCAATCAATTGCAGACCGACTGGTAGCTCATTTGAAAAACCACATGGGATAGAGATAGCTGGTACACCTGCTAAATTAACCGGTACAGTCAAAATATCGCTTAGGTACATTGCGATTGGATCATCGATTTGTTCACCGATGCCAAATGCAGTCGTTGGTGTTGTTGGCCCTAAGATCAAATCAAATTCTTTGAATACTTTGTCGAAGTCTAGTCTGATCAATGTTCTTGTTTGGCCAGCTTTTTTAAAGTGAGCATCATAAAAACCTGAACTCAACGAGAATGTCCCAAGCATGATCCGACGTTTCACTTCCATCCCAAAGCCTTCTGTACGTGATTTTATGAAAACTTCATCAAGCGTTTTTGCTTCTGTTGAACGGTAACCATAACGGACCCCGTCAAAGCGTTGTAAGTTTGAAGAAGCTTCAGATGAAGCAATGATATAGTAAGCCGGCACACCAAATTTTGAGTGTGGCAAGCTGACTTCTTCAACGATAGCCCCTAATGATTTGAATGTATCGATTGCTTTAAGAACAGCTTCTTTCACGCCTGGTTCTAAGCCTTTCTCATTCAAATATTCTGTTGGGACACCGATTTTCATTCCCTTAACACCTGCTTCAATACCAGCAGTGAAATCTGGAACGTCGCCTTCATAACTCATCGAGTCATTCGCATCATGTCCGCTGATAGCATTTAAAACTAAAGCATTATCTTTAACGGTGCGTGTCAATGGTCCGATTTGGTCTAAGCTTGATCCAAAAGCAATCAAACCGAAACGCGATACGCGGCCATAAGTCGGTTTCATACCAACGATTCCGTTAAAAGCTGCCGGTTGACGGATCGATCCGCCCGTGTCCGTGCCTAAAGATACTGGGATTTGACCGGCTGCCACTGCTGCTGCAGATCCACCTGAAGAACCACCAGGAACTTTATCCAGATTCCATGGGTTATGTGTTTTATGATAATAAGATGTTTCAGTACTTCCGCCCATAGCAAATTCATCCATGTTTAGTTTCCCAACAGTGATCATGTTTGCTTCTTTTAATTTTTTCGTAACTGTTGCATCATAAATAGGAACAAAATCTTCCAAAATTTTACTACCTGCTGTTGTAAGTGTGCCATTTGTTACAATGTTGTCTTTGATCCCAATCGGTATACCTGAAAGAACATTCGTTGGGTCAATGCCTGCTGCGTCAATTTCACGTGCTTGTTCAAGAGCTTCTGCTTCAGTCAATGTAATAAAAGCACCAATTTTTTCTTCGGTCTCGTTGATGCGAGCAAATACAGCTTTTACTACTTCTTGAGCCGTTACTTCTTTTTTGACAAGCAAATCATGCAACTCTTCTATTGTGTAGTTTGTTATATTCATATTATGCTCCTGCCTCCCCGTTGTCCATTATTGCAGGCACTTTGATAAAGCCATCTTTTTCTGATTTTACATTTGTAAACAGCAATGCACGATCTGTTCCTGGAACTGCTTTGTCCTCGCGCATAACGTTGTATGTACGCAAGCCATGGATCATTACCGGTACATTTTCAGTATCTAATTCTTCTAATTGTTCCACCATATGGATGATCGCATCCATTTGTTCTGTGAAATGGGCAATGCCTTCATCACTAATTTCTAGTTTTGCTAATTTGGCGACGTGTTTTACGTCCTCTTCAGTAATAGCCATCAGTTTGTTCACTCGCTTTCTTGGATAAATTATCTTAGTTCAAACTCCCTTACTATGATACCATAAACCACTTATATGCAGTATCTTAATTCTACCTTAAATTTGCTTTTGCTTGTCTAGTAATCGTACGATGCTTAAAAAACACTGCTAAATCTGTTAATTCTTTCACTTAGTGACCCCTTTTTGATATGATAGTATCGAGGTGGAAAAAGTGAAAATAATCATTCGAAAAAGAACATTAGGAACCATACCGTTACTAGAGGTGGTATCGAGCGAGCAGCGCAATGTTCTGCTGCCATTGATAATTTATTACCATGGCTGGCAGTCATCAAAAGAACTGAATTTGACTCAAGCTCGTTATCTAGCACAAAAAGGATTTCGGGTATTATTACCTGATGCCATGAATCATGGCGAACGCAAGCAACCTGTTTCAAGAATTCCTGCTTTAACCTTTTGGCAAAGCATTCAAACAAATCTGTTCGAATTTTCGTTTATCATCGATCATTTTCAAAAAATTGGGCTCGTTGGTGACGTGATTGGAGTCGGCGGAACGTCTATGGGCGGGATCACGACCTGCGCTTTGATGACCCATCATCCGGAAATCAAAGCAGCAGCCTGCTTGATGGGTTCGCCCAAATTAGTAGCTTATCAGGAACGCCTTGTGCAATATGCCCGCAAATCAAACCGTTACTTACCTCAGGTGCAGGATGAACTGTTGAATTGGATCCCAAATTATGATTTGTCGCTGCACCCTGAAACATTGGAAGGCCGGTCACTATTCATTTGGCATGGGAAACAAGACGAAGTTGTCCCTTATCAAGACGTTGCTGATTTTGCAGAAGAACACAAAGAACTGCCAAATATTTTCTTCACCGACGAAAATGAAGGGCATTTGGTAAAAACAAATACGATGCGACAAGTAACAGCCTTTTTTGTAACCGAAGTACTGTAAAAAAGGGCTCGACGAATTCTGTTGAATGAGTGGCGCTCAAAAAAGGTGCCACTCATTCGTCAAACCGCCCAGCTCGTAAGAGTTTAGCTCAAAAACAGTGCTACTCATTCGTGAAACCACCGTTGACGTAGGAGTGGCCAAAAACAGTGCCACTCATTCGTGAAACAACCCAGCTCGTAGCAGTTCAGGCCAAAAATGACGCTACTCCTTCGTCAAACCATCGTTGACGTAGGAGTTCAGCTCAAAAATGACGCCACTCATTCATGAAACCACCCAGCTCGTAGCAGTTTAGGCCAAAAACAGTGCCACTCATTCGTGAAACCACCGTTGACGTAGGAGTAGCTCAAAATAATTCTTTTTTTTTCGTCAAATCAGGTTTCATCTAAAATTTTTGGCACCTGTTTTAGCTACTCCGCTACTACTAGAAATTGTAAATCAAAAAGAAGGGGCTAGAACAGTTTAACTGTCCTAGCCCCTTCTTTATTTTCGAATAATTATATAACTTGCGTATTCATCCTTTGAACATGGCATCTTCTATTTTAACGGGAACCCAGGTACCAATTGCCTTAGCGATCAGTTTCCCAGTTTCTTTGTCTGTTACGGAACATTCAACGATGATCAATTGTTTTCCTGGTTTGATTACTTCAGCTGTGGCGATGACCTCATCTGCAACAGCTGGACGAAGAAAATGCATCGTTAATTCTGAAGTCACGACTTGGTAATTTTCAGGTACCATAGTAACAGCAGCTGCTCCCCCAGCCGAATCTGCCAATGACGTGATGACTCCTCCATGGAAATAGCCTAGATGTTGCGTCAACCAATCTTCTTTCTTCAAGGAGAGGACGGCTTTACCTGATTCTATCTTTTCCAACTTCCCACCAAGTGCGGTTAAAAAGGATTGCTTTTCATTTTTTCGTTCTTCATAAAATTGATTCATAAAAGCACTCCTCCTTTAGTTTTTTAATTTTTTCCATTGTTTACTGATTTTTTTTAAATGAAAATCAGGTGTTTCACCTATATTTTTTACCGACTCGGAAATACTCTTGAAATTTCTTAACACATGATCAGGCGCAAGTGTGGCGGACCCAAAAATACCGAGAACACCATCAATGATCTCATGGGACACTTCCATCACTTTATACTTTAATTGAGTCACTTGGATCGTCGAAGGCTGAGTCTGAAGGTTGATGGCTGAAAAGTATTGCTCAGTGACCTCTAATTCGATTTTGTATTGAGCAAATTGCTGTTGGATATATGGTGCATCCATGAAGCGTTGCCCGAAGCGATTTATTTCTAACGCATGATTGAGCCCTTGATCAAAGACGCTCCGGGTAATGCCCAATAATTGTGCGGCTACTAAGAGGTTCCACAAGTCGAGGACTTGATTGAACACCTCATGATTGTTTTGCAAACTACCCAAAAATTGTTCTTCCCCTACAGCTAGTTCGTTGATCGTCAAAGTGGCCGTGCGTAAGGAACTTGCACTTTTTTTATTTTCACTATAATGGACTGTGATACCTAGTGTATTTTTTTCTAATAAAAAAAGGCCAAATTGATTTTTTTCTTGCGATGGGAGTGCAATTTTTGCCAACAAAAGGAAAAGGTCAGATTCTTGGGTGCAGGCAACACCTTCTTTTCCTCCGCTGATCACCCATCCGTTTTTCGTTTCACGCGCAACCGTTTGCATTTTCCTTAGTTCAAAACCCGCTTCTAATTCTTTACTCGCAAATGTTGCGAATAGATCTTCCTCTACTAATTTATCTAGATATTTTTCTTTTTGTTCTTCGGTAGCAGAAAATTTCAAAGCCAAGATCCCAAACAAAATTTTACTTAAAAAATAATAGGATAAAGAAGGAAAGTATTGCGAAAGCGTGTAGATAAATTCGCACAATGCTGGAATATTTTGTTCCGTTATCTTTTTTTCGGCAATTTCTTTGTATAATCCTTTTTCTTTAAAATAATTTTCCCACTTTTTAAAATCCTCATAAGTATATGGGCGATCGATCGTATTTTTCCGTATTTCCTGCCCCAAGTCTCCTTGAAGAGCTTGCGTGAATGATTCAATGATATCCATGTTCCTCACTCCTGTCCTAGTCTGGGAATTCCTTTGTAAAAGAATCGTAGACAAACTTTTCGATGCTGTTGTATTTCTTTTTTACCGGAAAGCACAAGACAGTCGTATAGATGATGGGATCATTGAAGTGCTTTTCAACCACTCCTATGTTATCTAAGTAATTGTAATACTTTTTAAAATTGGCTGAGGGCAGTAACGCAATCAGATTGGTACGCGTTGTAGATTCGACCATGTAGTCCCAAGAATCGGACGTGATCAATACTTTTGTTTGGGATTTCATTTTTTTCAACTTATCCATCACCAACGTATTAGTCGCAAAACCTTTATTGAATGTCGCTACGTACTGGTTGTCTAACATTTTCCAATTCAATTTTTCTTCTTTGGTCAATGGATGATTTGGGTGCATGAAAGCTGTTACTTCAGTCAACGCCAATATGTGTTTTTCAAACTTGTCTTTATGCAATTTAGTCGGATCGTCTAGCACAGCCGCATGAATGCGATTCTCGTTCAGCATATTTACTAGTTCTTCGTTATTTGCTTCGACGATATCGATCTTGATCCCTGGGTTTTTCATCATAAAGGTCGGAATAAACTTGGTGAAAAAAAGCCGCAGAATAATCGTCGAGATCCCTACTCTGATCGTTCCTTGTTGGATTTGTGCTTCTTGCTCTAACATTTCATGAAGATCTTGATGTTTGTCAACTATTTCTAACGCCTTCTCGTACAATTTTTCACCACTTGGTGTCAAACCAGTCAAACGACCATTCTTGCGATGAAAAAGTTGTAAGTTCTCCTCTTTTTCAAAATTGATGATGAACTGGCTTAGTGCTGATTGGGTCACATGGATATTTTGTGCGGCCAATGTCAGATTTAAATTTGCATCGACTATGGCAATAAAATAATTAAGTTGAGCAATGTCTAACTTCATATTTTCCTCCTCACAAAAATTCAGATAAAAGTGAGTACACTAATCACTTGTACAACTCAATTATACACCAAATCAAATACTCCCACATTATTAATTCCTAATTAATGTGGGAGTAAGGCTTTCAAATTCTTTTCTATACCAGTTTTATCTTAAATATTCAAAAACGCCTGCTGCTCCCATACCCATTCCGATACACATGGTGACCATACCGTATTTGGTTTCAGGACGCTTCGCCATTTCGCCCAGCAGTTTAGCTGTCAAGATGGCTCCAGTTGCTCCTAATGGATGACCTAAAGCGATACCTCCTCCGTTGACATTTACGATGTCACGGTTCATGCCCAGTTCATTCATAGAAGCGATAGCTTGCGCCGCAAATGCTTCATTGAATTCGATCAAGTCCATGTCATCTAGTTTCAATCCAGCCAATTTTAGTGCCTTAGGAACGGCATATACTGGTCCGATACCCATGAATTTAGGATCGACACCGGCAACGTTAAAGGAAACGAAACGAGCAATCGGTTTGATTCCCAATTCTTTCACCTTATCACCAGACATTAGGATAACAAATCCAGCTCCATCACTAACTTGAGAAGAAGTCCCAGCTGTTACGCTGCCGTCTGCTTTAAAGACAGTACGCAATTTACCTAAAACATCTAGCGTTGTGTTTGGACGGATCCCTTCATCTTGATCAAACATTTCTGTCGTAACTTCCACTTTGTCACCTGTCGTTTTCACACGATGGATCTCTACTGGAATGATCTCGTCTTTAAAACGGCCTTCTGTTTGGGCAATATGTGCTTTTTGGTGACTTTCAACACCAAATTGGTCTTGCTCTTTTCTTGAGATATTGTATTTTTCAGCCACATTTTCTGCTGTCATTCCCATTGGAACAGCGATTTTAGGCCCATTTTCTTGTAAGTATGGGCTATTTGACGGTTCGCTTCCACCCATTTGAGTAGAACTCATGAACTCGATACCACCTGCTGCCAGTACTTCTGCTTGGCCTGCTATAATAGCGTTGGCGGCAGTAGCGATCGTTTGAAGTCCTGAAGAACAGAAGCGGTTTACCGTTTGACCAGCCACTGTTTCAGGAAGTCCACTTCTAAGCGCGATAGCACGTGCAATATTGTTTCCTTGGAGACCTTCTGGAGTTGAACACCCTACAATGACATCTTCAATAAGAGTAGGGTCAAAATCGCCTTCAACTCTGTTAATAACACCTTTTAACACTTGAGCAGCGATGTCTTCGGGTCTATCATAAAAATAAGCTCCGTCTTTCTTTCCTTTCGCTACAGCTGACCTTCCATATGCTACGATGTAAGCTTCTTGCATTATATCCAAATCCTTTCTGCTTACTGTGGAGAAATCCTGATTTGGCTTTCCCCGCAGTATCATATTAATTTCTCAATGGTTTCTTTTTCTCTAACATGTGTACAATGCGTTCATATGTTTTTTCATTCTTACTCAATTTGACGAAATTATCTTCTGAAAGTTTTTGCATCCATTTTTGATTAACTTTGGTGCCCAGAGGAACATTTCCGCCTGCCAATACATCTGCGATAGCATTGGTAACGACACCATCATATTTAGAAGCAAAGTGTCCATCGACCATAGCATCGACTTGAGCTGCTGCGATCGCTTTGAAGTTTGTTCCAAGTACTTCGTATTCAACTAAGTTATTTGGAATGTAATTATAGGCAGCTTTCAATCGCAAGGTTTGCAATGCTGCTTCAAATACAAGTTCTTCATTTTGAATGATCATGTCTGTTTCTTTCAAGAATCCGATTTGTTGTGCTTCATAAGCACTCATCGTCACGTGACCTGTTGAGACTTTCGTTAAAATATCGGCCAATTGACGTATCTTATCAGCTCTTGATACATCTTGACGATACACACGATCAGCCAGTTCAGCTAAACCGCCTCCCCCAGGGATCAATCCAACGCCCGCTTCTACTAGACCGATATACGTTTCAGCCGCAGCTACTACATAAGGTGAGGCCATCACTAATTCTGCACCGCCACCAAGCGCTCTGCCTTTTGCAGCTGTCACGATCGGTTTAGAAGCAAACTTCATCCGTCTGACGGCTTCGTGGAACAATTCTGACCCTTTACGTGTTTCTGTGTCGACCAGTTCCTGATCGATAGCCATCTTCATGTAGTAAAGATTGGCCCCAACACTAAAGTTTGGTCCATCTGAGTAAAGCAATAATCCTTTATAATCTTCTTTTTCCAGTACATCGACTGCTTTGACAATATCTGCTTCAAATCCAACAGTGATCGTATTATTTGGCGTTCTCATCGCTAACATCAAGAAGTTGTCTTGAGTTGCAAATAATTCTGAATCCTCTTTTTTCCAGACTTGTTTGTGTGCGAAATCTTCTGGTTTAGATGCTGGACTAATGCTCTGGCCTTCTTGATAGAATGGTTCGTTACGTTCCTTGATCCATTCAGGCAATTCGCCCAATTCTTTTTCCATTCTTGCTTTAACTTTATCTAAGCCCATCATATCCCATAGTTGGAATGGTCCAACAGACCAGTTGTAACCCCAAACCATAGCTCGATCTATATTGATGTACTCATTTGTTGCTTTAGGTACATTGATAGCTGAGTAATACATTAGATTGCGCAGCGTTTCCCATAAGAAAATACCTACTTCATCTTCAGATTCAAAGATAGTCGTTAAGTTTTTCTTCAAATCACGACTAAATTCTTTTAAAATAGCCAGTTCGACGGGTTTAGGTTCAACATACGTTTCAGTTTTTACATCAAATACTAAGCGTTTTCTGCCGTCTTTTTTGTAAAATCCCTGCTTGGTTTTGTCTCCCAGATTGCCCAAAGCAACCATTTTTTCAACCAGTTTCGGCATTTTGAAATACTCGGTTTCTTCTGGATTGGACATCATTGTTTTTGTCACAAAGTAGCCAATATCGATTCCAACCATATCCAGTAATCTGAATGTACCTGTCTTAGGCCGTCCAATGATTTTACCGGTAATAGCATCTACTTCTGTGATTGATAAACCAAGTTGTTCTGCACGGTATGCAGTATCGGAAGCTGAATACGTTCCGATTCGATTCGCAACGAATCCGCTGACATCATTGGCGTCAACAGCACCTTTGCCTAATACGGTCGAAACAAATGTTTTCAAATCCTCAGTCACAACTGGATCAGTTGCTTCATGAGGGATGATTTCCACTAATTTCATGTAGCGTGGCGGATTAAAGAAATGCACGCCTACAAATCTTGCCTTTGCTTCTTCCGGAAGTGGTTTAGCAATAGCACCGATCGGGATACTGGAAGTATTGGAAGCAAGAATCGCATCTTTCCTCGCAATAGCAGCCACTTTTAGCCACAAATCGTGTTTGATCGCTAATTTTTCGGTGACGGCCTCAATAAAGATATCGGAATCGTCGCCTTCTTTTAAATCATCTTCAAAGTTGCCATACGTCAAATTTTTATTCCAATCAGCATTATACAGCATGCTCTTTTTGGGATGTGTGATTCTATCGTATGCACCTTTACTTAGTTTATTTTTATCCTCTTTATCTAAAACGATATCTAATAGTTTTACTTTTAGACCTGCATTGACCAACAAGGCAGCAATTTGAGCTCCCATTGTTCCTGCACCTAATACTGTTGCTTTTTTTATATTCATTTCTATACCTCCAAAAACTAAAGTTAATGACATTGGCATTATTTTTTGATGTAGCCTGCCTTGATTGCTTGTTCTCTCAATTCTTCTCTGAAAGCTGGATCTGCGATTGAAATCATTTCTTCTACACGGTCTTCAATGCTTCTGTTGAACATATCAGCTATTCCATGCTCAGTCACAAGGTACTGAACGTCAGCCCGTGGAACCGTTACTGGAGTTGCTTTAGGGAAGGAGAACACAATATTAGAGGTCACTTCGCCTGTTTTTTCATTTTTGTTTGTTGAAGGTAAGCAGATAAAACTTTGACCACCTTTAGATTTAGTTGCTCCGCGTACAAAGTCATTGGCTCCTCCAACAGAACTGATAAATCGTGTACCTGCTCCTTCTGAAACCACTTGTCCAGTCAAATCAGCCATCAAACAGCCATTAACGGAAACAAAGTTATCAATTTGAGCAATTCGTGACGGATCATTTACAATGTGCAGCGGCTCGATACTAATCTGACCATTCTCACCACTGAAGTCGTATAATTTGCGTGTTCCCATCGCGAAACCGCCTCGTATCGTTCCAGAAATCACACCTTTTCCTGTCAAGTACACCATCGATTCTGTGATCATTTCGGTATGCACAGATAAGTCTTTTTTACTATCTAGTCCATAACTGACAGCATTTGCCAAGCCTCCGAAACCGATTTGGATAGTAGATCCGTCTCTTACTTGAGGAACGATCCACTCAGCAATTTTTTTATCGATATTGCTAGAAGGCGTCTCTGGAACTTCAAGCAGCTGTTCATCTTGTTCAACAATAATATCCACATCATCAATATGAATTTTATTGTGGGTCCCATTAACTTCTGGAACATTTTTGTTGACTTGAATAATGACTCTTCCGGCTACCTTGCTGCCGACATCGCCGATAGTGACACCCATAGGTCCGAAGTTGAAGTATCCATCTGCATCCATTTCAGAAACAGTCGAGACAAAAGTCGTCGGTTTTATGCGTTGCTCAATCAACAGTTTCAAATTAGAAAAGTTGACGGGATCGATTGAAAATGTCCCATATGAAACCAATTGACGTTCCAGTGGTCCCATGAAGAAAGAATGGTATCTGATCCTCTCAGCAACTTCTGGATTAGTGAAGAAATCAAACGGGTGGATAACAAATGCTGAAAATAATTTGACATTTTCGTATTCTTTATATCGTTTAGTTATAGCAGTGATCAGTGAGATCGGCATAGAAGCAACCGGATTAGACAAAATCACCTCATTACTTTGAATTTTCGAAGCAGCTTCAGTCAGGCTTTTTAATTTGGATTGATATTGATCTTTAAAAGTCATCCCTTACACCTTCCAATCTATTTTATGTTGTTTTGATTAAACGAAAGCAGATATACCAGTCAATTTACGTCCCATGATCAACGCGTTCATTTCATGAGTACCTTCATAAGAATAAATAGCTTCTGCGTCACAAAAGAATCGTGCGACATTTCTTTCAAGCGTGATCCCGTTCCCACCACAGACTTCACGTCCAAGTGCAGCTGTTTCTCTTAAGCGTAAAGAGTTGTTCATCTTAGCAAGAGAAGCATTGATCTCACTAAATTCGCCTCTTTCTTGTAATTCAGCTAAACGAGCACTTAAAGCTAATGCATTTACCGCATTTGCTTGCATTCTTGCTAATTTTTCTTGAACTAGTTGGAAACTTGCAATCGGTTTACCAAATTGAACGCGATTTGTTGTATATTCAAGAGCTGCTTCTAAAGATCCTGCCATCATTCCTGCTCCAGCATAAGCTACTCCAGCACGTGTTGCATACAGTACTTTCGCAACATCCTTGAATCCGTTGATTTTTTGTAAACGATTGCTTTCAAGCACTTCCACATTGTCCAAATGAATGTTTCCATTTTGAACGATCCTTAAAGCGATTTTGTCATCGATATCATCTACACTTAACCCTTTTTGTCCTTTTTCTACGATGAAACATTTTACGTTGTTATCTTCTACATCTCTAGCATATACTGGAATCAAATCAGCTGAACTAGCTCCACCGATCCAACGTTTTTCACCATTAATGATCCATTTGTCTCCTTCACGACGTGCAGTAGTTGATAATCCTGCAGCTGTATCGGATCCATGTTCTGGTTCAGTTAAGGCAAAACACGTTTGCAATTCAAAATTTTGCAGTTTTGGCAGCCATCTCATTTGTTGTTCTGGGCTGCCGCCTAATAAGAAGGAGAAGTAACCAAGTCCTGCATGTACTCCAAAGAATGTTGCGATCGAAGCATCGAACTTGTACAGATCATATGCCAAGAATAAGAAGTAAGTATTTCGCCACATAAATTGGTTCGGTTGATTTTCAAACAGTGCAGGATCACTTATTAATCCTGTTTTTGCTACATGTTTAAATTCTTCAAACGGAAATTCTCCTCTTTTCCAGTAATCATTGACGACTGGTTTCAGATGTTCGTTTACTGCTTTACGTACACGTTGCAATACAATAATTTCTCCATCTGTTAGATTTTCTGAAAATTTCAAGATATCTTCTGGATACATTTCCTTCAATACTTGTTCTCTATTTTCCAATGTTGATCCTTGTTTTTTATCTTCCATGCTTAATACTTGCTCTCTATTTTCCATCCCTGACACTCCTTATTTTTTATTGTATAAGCGCTTACATTCTTATTATAGAAGCCATCCCATCATTTTTCTAATTACAATTTGTAATACTAAACATTACCTTTTTTAATGAGTCCCTGAAAAAGCACTCTTATCAAGTCTTTGAGCCATCAACTCAAGAGAATTCGATCAAATGATCTATTAAAAAATGAACAAAATTTTGCAAAAAAAAGAAGCGTCCAAAGATTCTGGATCATCCTTTAACAATTGGATGATTCTCTTCTTTGACGCTCAAGATTTTTTTGTTTAGTGGTTTATTTCTACAACCGATAGTTCATTCAAAAGTCGACTGATCTCTCTCTTATCGATTTTACCCACCGAATTCACTGGAAATTTGTCCAAAAACAGGTACTGCTTAGGTGTTTTATACCCAGCTAAGTTGTCATATGCATGCTGCTCTAACGCTGTTATGTTTGATCTGTCACCATCATAGATAAGGGCCGCCCCTACAGATTGTCCATATCTTGGGTGTTCATAACCAACTACTACGGCGTTTTTCACACAAGGATCGTCATTCAAAACTTTTTCTACTTCAGATGGGAAAACATTTTCTCCACCGGTGATAATCATTTCTTTTTTTCGGTCAACAATATAGAAAAGTCCTTTTTCATCCTTTTTAGCCAAGTCGCCTGTCCTGACATACGCACCCAAAAAGGCCTTTTTTGTTTCTTCTGGATTGTTCCAATATCCATCAAACGTATGTTGTCCAGCTATCAACAATTCGCCTACTTGCCCCTGTTCAACTTCTTTATCATTCTCGTCCACTATTTTTGCCTCAACAAAGAAGCTTGGATAGCCGATACTGAATGGATGCTGCAAAGCGTTATCACCCGTTAATTTAAAATTATTGGGACCTGCTTCTGTCAGCCCGTATGAATTGATCAGTGGAATGTTTTCTTTCACAAAATAATTTACCACTTCTTTGAGAGGCGGAGATCCTCCAGCGACGAATGTATGCACACTCTCTAAGTTGTCTTTGCTGAATTTTTCCGTGCTGATCAACCCATAATACATAGTCGGCACCATGAAAAGCATCGTAGGTTTATATTGTTTGATCAACTCATTCGTATGAGCACCATCAAAAAAGCGATCGATGATGACTTTTCCGCCAATCAGTAATAATGGGATAATGATACCGGAAAGACCAGCTATATGAAACATCGGAGCACTGGCAATCGTGACATCTTCATGTGTAATATTCCAACTCATGATCGTATTCATAGAGTTGTTGACCATACCGTTGTGCGTAATGATGGCCCCTTTTGGATCGCCAGTCGTTCCAGTAGTATAAATCAGCATGACCGGTGTATCCAACTCTAAGGATTCAGATTGAAATTCTACATGATTCGGACTTTCACATATCTCATTGTACTCTTCACTATCGACATCCAGTGATAACAATGAACCATCTACAAAGGACAGACGTTCGCTGATTTGACTAGAATGCAAAATGAGTTTGGGTGCTGCGTTTTCTATGACTCTTTTTATTTCAATTGGTTTTAGTCGCCAATTCAACGGAATAAAAATGGCTCCTAACTTTATACTTGCAAGCAAAACATCAAAGTAACTAAGATCATTTGGCGCATAAAGTGCGACTCTATCCCCTTTTACCACACCTTGTTGTTTAAGATAATGGGCTAAGTTCTCAGCGCGGATATTGATCTCTTTGTAAGTCCACTCTATTTTTTTTAACGGATCTACCAAACCTACTCTTTCAGGTGTCAATAACGAACGTACTTTTATCCAATCTAAATTCACTTTTATCCCTCCACAAAACATCTAATTTTGTGTAAGCGCTTATATACATATTTATCATAACAGTATTTTTTTTATTTGTCTAATAGTATTCATTTTTTCATCACTATCTTAAGATTTCTGAAGGAATAGGGTTGCTTGTAACCGAGTAAAGAATTCAATGCGAATTAAGGAGCGTTAACGCTTCTTTTGAGGCTTGAAAGCTTGAAGACTTTCTTTTAGGCTTCAAGTGGTTCCACGGTTCCACAAGCAAACCCGTTGTTCCGGAAGAAATTTGATTTTAGACAGCAACACTATTTACTAAACCATCTGAGTTTATAATTTTTAGTGTTGATAGATTAATTAAATTACTTTCCATCAATTTCTGAAGGAATAGGGTTGCTTGTTAGCCGTGTAAAGAATTCAATGCGAATTAAAGGGCGTTAACGCTTCAGCGGTTACGCCCTTTTTGAGGCTTGAAAGCTTGAAGACTTTCTTTTAGGCTTCAAGTGGTTCCACGGTTCCACAAGCAAACCCGTTGTTCCGAAAGAAATTTGATTTTAGACAGCAACACTATTTATTGAGCAATCTAAATTTTCCAATCAACTTTAACTAATTATTCAATTATACAAAAAAAGCATTAGGACAATTGCCCCAATACCTTTACTAAACAAATTTTTATTTCAACTTCATTCTGGCTTATCTTATTTCTCGAGAAGATAAACGAGACACTCCGCATCCTTTTTTAGTTGAGCTTCACTTCCCAGACACTGGGCTATTATTAAGATTTGACGCAATGCGCGGGATGCTCTTGCTTTCAATTCTTAATAATCGCTGCGTGTCTAAACGGGAAGTTCAGCATCTTTTTTTAGTTGAGCTGCATTCGACAGGCTCTCGGAAAAAACATAATTTTTACGAGGATGGAACATCCTCTACAAAATTCTTTGTTTTTCTGTCGAGCCTAAACGTCGAACTCCGCATCCTAATCAAATATGTGTGTGTAGAATTTTGTTTCTCCTGCTTCGCGGGCTAGGAAGGCTTCGGTTCCATTTATTGAGTCTATCGTGATCTCAATCGGAACATTCGGCACTAGAAACGATGAAGCTTTTTCAGAGACATGTTGCGTAAAAGCAATTATTTCACTTTCGCCATAAAATTGCGTGCTGACTGATATTTTCATATTCACGATTTGGTCATCTGTGTAGAGTGCTTCTGCGGTTACGCCGCTTAAATTTGGAAAGAATTTCTCGATTTCAGCTTTGAAATTTTGAAAACTGGACAGCTCATTACTTTCCTCTCCACTCGTTGGAAAAATAACTTTCTTCTGATTGATTGATTTCCAATCTTGGAAACTAGTTGAACCATTTTCACTGACCGCTTCTGAAATATAGGTACCGCCAGCCAAATTATCTTCTGTCGACTGCTCAAAGATACCAATTACGATTGGGATGTCTCCAACACCTTCAGTTTCACGTAACTGTTGCACAATTTTATCAGCCATTTTTTTACCTTCTGCTAATAATTCCTCTTGTGAAATTTTTGTTTCATATTTTGATCCATATTCTTTTTTTGTGTAATAATCTACACTATTCATTGCTAAACCGATCGATATCCCACCTAGTTCAAATCCATCACCCTTTTGGACCATATAATCTTGCTCCAATAATGAATCTAAATAAATCGGATTCCGCTCATCTGGTTCAAGCTTTCCGTTGTCTTCTGGATTTAAACCTGTTGGATTTTCTTCACTTACACGGCCTAACCATTTACTCGTTGTTGCATTATCAACATATTGGCCTTCTTGAAAGAAATAAGAATCCGTTGAAAAGTGTCCTTGCGATAGATCCATTAAACCTGTCTCGAAAGCCTTAAAATTAACGTTGGAGTTCAATCCTAAGGTTATCCCTCTATTCAAACTTGTTTGATAAGCACCATCGGTAATGATCGCACTATAATAATCATTTGATAATTGGCTTGTAGTTTCAGTTTCTTTGTTAACTGTTTCGGTTTTTTTTGTATCCGGATCTCCTGTTTGACAAGCACTTAGCAGAAATACACAAGCAATCATCAAGGCAATTATGTTTTTGTTCATTGTACTTTTTCCTCTCCTTCTAATGTTTCCAACAACTGGTCTTCATCCCAAACAGAAATATTTAACGCTTCAGCTTTTGCTAATTTGCTGCCAGCTTCTTCACCCGCAACTACGAAATCTGTTTTCTTAGAAACGCTCCCGGTAACATTCCCCCCAAGGTTTTCAATACGTTCCTTTGCTTCCTCACGGGTAAAGTGTGTCAGTTTCCCAGTCAATACAATGGTTTTACCATTAAAATAAGAATTGCCAGTCGCGACTTCTTCCTTTTTCTTTCCTAAATAAGTCATGTTGACTTGACTGTTTTTCAATTCCTGGATCAAATCACTTACTTCTGGCAAACTAAAATAGGCTACTACACTTTCAGCAATGATTTCTCCGATACCTTCAATCGAAATGATCGTTTCTTTTTCAGCTTGTTGCACAGCTTCCATCGTTTCAAAGCGTTCTGCGATCAATTTGGCCGCTTTAGCTCCGACATGACGGATACCTAGACCAAATAATAACCTTTCAAGTGAATTGGTGCGACTTGCATCAATCGCTGTCAATAAATTAGTAGCTGATTTTTCTTTGATTTTATCTAACGTGACAAGTTGGTCAAACGTTAATGTATAAAGATCCGCAACGTCATGAACCATGTCTTTCTCAAACATTTGCTGCAAGACTTTGATCCCTAAGCCATCAATATTCATCGCATTTCGAGAAACAAAATGGGATAGACCTTCAGTAATTTGAGCCGGACATTTTGGGTTCATGCAGCGTAAAGCTACTTCTTCTTCTAAATGGATCAACTCGCTGTCACAAGCTGGGCAATGGGTAGGAATCTCATAAGGTTGACTTTCTTGTGGTCTTTCATCTAAAACGACACGAGTGACCTCTGGAATGATGTCTCCTGCTTTATGAACGACAACTGTATCAAGCAGACGGATATCACGCTCATGGATCAAATCTTCATTATGGAGACTTGCTCGTTGGACCGTAGTACCTGCTAGTTGAACCGGATCCATGATAGCCGTTGGTGTCACAACTCCTGTTCGGCCAACTGACCATTCTATGTCACGTATAATTGTATGAGCTTCTTCTGCTGGAAATTTATAGGCTATAGCCCATCTAGGCGCTTTGACCGTAAACCCAACTTCTTCTTGGACCTCAAATTCATTTACTTTGATCACGATTCCGTCTATTTCATACGGTAAATCGGTTCTTTTTTCTTGGAATTCTTGTGTATAAGCCCAAACTTCTTCGATTGTTTGGAACACTCTGCGGTCATGGTTAGTACGAATACCTAATTCATCCAATTGGCGGAGTGCATCTTCCTGGCTGACGGCAGTCATTTCACCAAAATCACCGATCGTATATAAAAAGGTATTTAGATTTCGTTTAGCTGTTTCTTTTGGATTTAAATTGCGCAATCCGCCAGCTGCCGCATTACGCGGATTGGCAAAGATTGCTTCTCCATTTTCTTCTCGTTCTTGATTCAATTTGATGAATGAAGCTTTAGGCATGTAACATTCGCCCCGTACCTCAATAGAATAAGGATTTTTCAAGCGCAAAGGAACTGACTTAACAGTACGAATATTTTGCGTTACATTTTCGCCAACAGTCCCATCTCCACGTGTTGCTGCACGAACAAGTTTTCCATCCTCATACTTTAATGACACTGCCAGACCATCTATTTTTAGTTCACAGATATAACTGAACGGTTTGTCCGTCAGTTTTTTGATGCGTCGGTCAAAATCAATTAAGTCACTTTCGTCAAATGCATTACCTAAACTGAGCATAGGTACTTCATGAATTACTTTTTCAAACCCGGGCAAAATCGTTCCACCAATACGTTGTGTCGGAGAATCGCTACTGACTAAGTTCGGAAATGCTTCTTCCAGAGCTGCTAATTCATGGTACAGCTTATCGTATTCTGCGTCGGCGACAGATGGTGCATCCTTCACATAATATTCATAACTGTATTGATCTAATAATGTTCGCAAGTCGAAAACCCGCTGTTTCGCAGATTCAAAATCTTGTGTAGACATGCCCTTAATTCCTTTCGTACTTTAGATTTTATAGGAAAACTACTAGTTACTATTTTAATAAAATTGCAAACGGGACAAACTACCCCTTTATTGCCAGTTCTTTGTCCACTATCACCGCGAACGGGACAAACTAACCCTTTATTGCCTGTTCTTTGTCCAATATCCTCGCAAACGAGACAAACTACCCCTTTATTTCCAGTTCTTTGTCCAATATCCCCGCCAACGAGACAAACTAGCCGTTTATTACAAGTTCTTTGTCCAAAAAGTGTCGAGCCTAAGCGTCGTTTTCCGCATCCTTTAGTTGAGCTGTAAACGACAGGCTCTCGGAAAAAACATGATCTCTACGAGGATGAAACATCCTCTGCGAGATTCTTTGTTTTTCTGTCGAGCCTAAGCGTCGTTTTCCGCATCCTGTTTTTAGTTGAGCTGCACTTCCCAGTCACTGGGCTATTTTAAGAATTGACGCAATGCGCGGGATGCTCTTGCTCTCAATTCTTGAAAATCGCTGCGTGCCTAATCGGGAAGTTCCGCATCCTGTTTTTTGATTGGGGCAAATGCTGCTAATAGTCGTTTGATTCCTTGTTCTTTAAAGGCTACATCGAGTTGGAGGTCGTTTGCTGTACCGGTAACTTTGACCACTGTACCAACACCCCATTTTTTATGAATGGCTTTGTCGCCAACTTCCCAACCTAATTTGTCAGCACCGCTTGATATCTTGTCTACTACTGGTGCTTTATAGGCTTGACTAGTTGCTCGAGTTGCTTGATTGCGCTGCATAGAGCTAGTTGCTGTACGGCTAAATGGCGTATTCATTGTTTGTTGATTGCCTGATTCTATGACTTCATCGTCGATCTCATTTATAAAACGTGAAGCCGAATTGCTTTGTGTACGGCCATATAAAACGCGTGAGTAAGCATTTGTGATGTACAATTTTTTCTCAGCTCGCGTGATCCCGACATATGCTAGACGGCGTTCTTCTTCTAGTTGATCTTCTTCCATCATCGCACGGGACAACGGGAAGATCCCTTCTTCTAATCCAATCAGGAAAACGATTGGGAATTCTAGTCCTTTAGCTGCGTGAAGCGTCATTAAAGTTACTTCACTTTGAGGTTCTTCTTCTAGATTATCTAGATCCGAGACCAATGCCAAATCGGTTAAGAACGTCAAGAGTGTTTTATCTTCAGTACTCTCTTTTTCAAATTGTTGTGTCACAGTCAAAAATTCTTGAATATTTTCTAAGCGCGTTTCAGATTCAAGTGTCCGTTCTAATTCTAGCGCTTTTTGATAACCGCTGCGTTTCAACACTTCTTCGACTAACTCTGTTACGGGAAGATATTCTTGCATTTGGCGTAATTCTTTCATCATGAAGCCAAATCCTTCGAGTTCACTCGCAGCTTTACCGGTAATCGGTGTGATCGAAACATTTAAGGCTGTTTCTAAAAGTGACCATTCGTATTGGTTGGAAGACGTCCTCAGTTTTTCAATCGTCCCAGGACCAATTCCTCGTTTAGGTACATTGACTACTCGTTCAAAACTCATATTGTCATCAGGATTGGCAATTAAACGCAGATACGCTAGCACATCTCTGATTTCTTTACGGTCATAGAACTTGTGTCCGCCAACCATTTTATAAGGAATGTTTGACTTCAACAGACTTTCCTCAATGATCCGCGATTGAGCATTGGTCCGGTAAAGAACTGCAAAATCACCATAATCGTAGTTCTTTTCTTTCATTTCTTCTTGGATCTTAGAGATGACGTAACGCGATTCATCGCCTTCAGACTGTCCACGATAATATGTGATTTTTTCGCCATCCTGATTATCCGTCCAAAGCTTTTTAACTTTTCGCTTAGTATTATTACCAATTACATCATTCGCTGCTTGTAAAATCAGTTTAGTGGAACGGTAATTTTGTTCTAGCAAAACGATGGTCGTATCTGGATAATCTTTTTCAAAATTCAAGATATTTTCCATGTTCGCCCCACGCCAGCCGTAGATACTTTGGTCAGCATCTCCAACAACACACAAGTTTTTAAACCGTTCAGCCAGCATGTTGACTAAAGTGTATTGTGCTTCATTCGTATCTTGGTATTCATCCACGTGAATGTAATGGAATTTATTTTGGTAATAATCTAATATTTCAGGGTTTTCTTTGAACAAGCGAATAGCCAACATGATCAAATCATCAAAATCGACTGCTTGATTGCGGCGCAATTCCTTTTGGTAATCATCGTAACAATCAGCAACGATTTTTTCAAAAAAGCTTCCTGCTCTTTTACGGTAATCAGCTGGTGTATCCAATTCGTTTTTTGCGTTGCTGATTTCACCTAAGATCGCTCTAGGATTGTATTTTTTAGGATCGATATTTCGTTCTTTTAAAATTCGTTTCATCAATGTTTGTTGTTCACTAGGATCGCTGATAGTAAATGCGCGTGTGTAGCCGATACGGTCGATGTCACGGCGTAAAATACGAACGCACATTGAGTGAAAAGTAGAGACCCAAACATCATTTCCGCCTTCCTTTAAAAGACGAACGACCCGTTCTTTCATTTCTTTAGCCGCTTTATTCGTAAATGTGATGGCTAAAATATTCCATGGGTTAACATTTTTTTCTTCGATCAAATAGGCAATGCGGTGTGTTAAAACGCGTGTCTTACCACTTCCCGCACCCGCCATGATTAAAAGCGGCCCTTGTGTGCAGACAACTGCCTCTTGTTGTTTTGGATTCATTCCATTTAATAAATCATCTCGTAATACCAAATTTTACATCCTCTCTCTTATAGCACCCTATATTTTTACTCTAAAAATAGGATGTGGACTTCACTAGTCTAGCAAAACTTCTTTAAATTTTGCATAATTTCTCAATGATAATATTACCATAAATAAAGCCTCTTCGAGCAGTAAATGAACAGTTTTAAATGAAGTTTGTCAAAAAGAAAAAAAGATCCTCAAAAAAAGAATCTTTTTTCTTGATATCCTATTCAGGTCACAGTTGTTTTAAATGCCTTGGATCGCGATCAGACTAAGCTGATTGATTAAAATACGCACTTCTTTTCTGGCTAAGGCGTAATCATTGCTTTTCAAAAAAAGGACTATTTGGTTAAAATGCTTTATTTTCGTTGCTTGACTAAGTTTCAGATACTCTTTGATTTCTTCATTTGTTTGTTCTCTTATACTCCTAAATGTATCCAAAAATAAAGATGTCGTATAGTTATTTTTTGTGTAACGAAATAGGCCTTTCAAGTAGTCGAATTCAATGGTTAAAAAAGCTTCTATCTCTTTTGGATCTGTCATCTGGTTGATTTGATCGATCGTATTTTCTAAACGATCCGTGTTAAATTGAATTTCTCTGATCTGTAAAAAATGCAAATGATCGATCATGACTAACTCCATAAACTCTAACTGTTCCTGAAATCCTTGCAGTGAGATCTGTGTTTCTTGAATTCTTATGCCCTTATTTGGTTCAATTACTATATACCCTTCTTCTTCTAATCGCAAAAAAGCTTGTCGAATCGGTGTCCGGCTGATACCTAGTTTCTTAGATAAACCAATTTCTGTAATATGTGTTTGTGGCAACCATTGTTTAGTTGAAATTTGATTTATACTGTATTGGTACACTCTATCTTCTAATTTTTTTGGTTTAGACACTCACACTCACCTGCCTAATTAATTATTTTCCGTCTATACCAAAAGAACAAAACAAGTTTATCATAGTTAACATACATATGTTGATTATAGTTTTTATTTTACTTTACTTCAAGTCTAATGATTTGTTGTCTGTGTCAAGTTTTTCTCGGTCGTCCTATTATCCTGCTAGTTTAGGCGTTCTACTTTTGTACACTCGTCTACTACCGCACGGCTTCGCCGTTTGCTGGCCCATCCGT
>NZ_JAGGRF010000018.1:0-4999 GCF_018612935.1 Carnobacterium sp. ISL-102
TCCTAGATTATCCGACACCACAAGACTGTTTCGTGAAGTCATTCAAACAAGAACGTACGGCTGTTTGATCCTTGAGAATTTAACAATTAGGGCTCAACTCAGTTCAGTTCAATAGCTAGAAAGTAAGGCGTAAAATAGAATAGCTACAAGTGGCTAACTTAAACTTGAAATTTTCGAAATAAATTTAAATGGTCTATTTAACCAAATCACCTAATCTAAAGATTATAGACTAATCTTTTTTCAAGCATTGACGTCGAACTCCGCATCCTTTAGTTGAGCTGCGTTCGACAGGCTCTCGGAAAAAACAGAATCTCTACAAGGATGGAACATCCTCTGCGAGATTCTTTGTTTTTCTGTCAAGCCTTGACGTCGAACTCCGTATCCTGTAGTTGAGCTGTACTTCCCAGACACTGGGCTATTTCCAATATTTGACGCAATGCGCAGGATGCTCTTGCTTTCAAATCTTGGAAATCGCTGTGTGTCTAGACGGGAAGTTCAGCATCCTGTTTTTAATCTACTGATTTTAGGGCTTCGATCATGTCGACTTTTTTGAGTTTGTGATGCATGGCGATCATAACGATTCCGGAGAATACGAGGGTTATGATTGCTGAGTAAAGATAGCTCAATGGTTGGATCGTTGGGCTAAACATGAGTTGATCGATTTCTGATGTATCTAATACGAAACTGTGCAGCATGATACCTAATACTGAACCAACGACAATACCCATTACAGTAAGAATAATATTTTCACGATAAATATACATAGTCACTTCTTTATCGAAAAAGCCTAACACTTTGATAGTAGACAATTCGCGTTCACGTTCAGAAACGTTGATATTGGTCAAATTGTATAACACCACAAAAGCCAGTAAACCAGCTGAGGCGATCAATACCAATGTAACGACTCCTAAACTTCCCATTGTTTCTTCAAATGCTCCACTGACATCACTTACAAAATTGATCGATAAAACACTTGGTTGTTCTATCAAAGTGGATCCTAGGGCTTCTTCGTCTACTTTGACTTTGCCATAGTTTAATAATTCCGTTGTATATTCAGGTGCTTTTCCGAATCTTGTTTCATAATAGTCTTTATTCATATACACGTAGTGACCAGTGTAGTTTTCAACGATCTCATTTATGACTACTCCTACTTCTTTATTATCTGTGTCGGTCAAAATCAATTGATCGCCCTTTTCAACATCGATTAGTTCAGCTAATTTTTCACTGATGATCGCACCTTCTTCGGGTAACGAATAGGTTTGACCAGAAGAACGGTCGTTTAAGAGAACGTAATGATCAAAGTTTTCAGTTGTTTCAGGAACAAAAACGGTAACGGTTTGTGTATTGACCCCTTCAACATCTACTGTGTAACTTTCTTGACTAACTTTTACTGACTCTTCAATAGCCGTTTGTTTAGCTATTTCTTCATCATAATCCGATTTATCAGTTTCGCTTGCATCTGTATTGAGAGCCACAATGGCATCATATTTCATAACCTTGCCATACTGTAGATCTGCCACATCTGAAATAGAATCCGATATACCAAACCCCGTTAAAATCAATGCTGTACAGCCTGCGACACCTAAAACCGTCATCAACATGCGTTGTTTGTAACGGAACAGGTTCCGTGCTGTTACTTTTTGAATAAAACCAAGCTTATTCCAGATAAATGGAATACGTTCTAATAAAATACGTTTTCCTATTTTAGGTGCTTTTGGACGCATCAATGTAGCTGGCGAACTCTTTAAAGCTACACGTGTAGCTAGATAAGCTGCTGCGACAGTTCCAAGAAATGCTACTGTAAAGGAAATAACACCATAACTAATGTAATAGGTTATCCGAACAGCTGGTAAATTATACATTGAACCATATGCGTTAAAGATAATTTGAGGGAATAATTGGTATCCAACAACTAAACCTATAATCGTTCCTAAGATACTAGCTACTGAGGCATACACTAGGAATTTTTTAGAAATATCCCAATTTGAATACCCTAAAGCTTTTAAGGTTCCAATTTGCAATCGTTCTTCTTCTACCATCCGAGTCATTGTGGTCAAACAAACCAGTGCGGCGATCAAGAAAAAGAAGACGGGGAACACTTGCGCTATAGCCGATATTCTATCTGCATTATCACTGAATTCGCCATATCCAGGATTTGTCGAACGGTCGAGCACATAATATTCAGGTAATTCTAACGCTTCGATGTCTTTTTTAGCTTCGGCAAGCTTTGCTTCACCATCTGCAAGTTCTTTTTCGGCATCTGCTGATTCTTTTTCAAATTCAGCCAGTGCTGTTTCATAATCTGTTTGTCCTGTGGTTAGTTTTTCAAGGGCTGCAGCTAGTTCAGCTTCTCCTTTGGCTTTTTCTTGATTTAACTGTTCTTGAGCATCAGCTAATTGAGCTTCGCCGTTAGCCAGAGTTGTTTTTGCAGCTTCAAGATCGGCTAACCCTTGTGCGACGTTTTGTTCATTGGCTACCAAATCAGCTTCGGCTGCCTTTAATTGCGCGCGTGTTTCAGCAAAATTTATAGCCACTCCATCTATTGCAGTTGAAACTGTGCTCTTAGGAACAACTCCAGCAAAGTACCCTGTAAAGGCTTCTCCAAGCGAAGTATCAACAGCAGTGGCAGCTTGCGTGATGCTCGTTTGCGTTTCAACTGGTACACTTTCAATTGGGATGGCTAATACCGCTCTGGCATTTTCAACAAAGGTTTCTCCATCCGCTAAGGATTGCTCTGCAGCTGCCTTTTCTGTTTCAAAATTAGCACGGGCATCAATAAGCTGCTTTTGGGCTGCTTGTAAGTCGGCTTCATTTGTAGCTAATTCGGCTTTGCCATCTTCTAATTCTTGACGTTTCTGATCGATCGTAGCTTGAGCATTAGCTATTTGCGTTTCTAAAGCAGCCGACCCTTCGTCGTAGTCTGCTTGGCCTTGATCCAGAGTTGCTTTAGCATCGTCCAACTGTTTTTGACCATCGGCTAATTGCTGCTTGGCATCGTCAATTTCAGCTTGTCCATCATCGATCTCTTTTTGAGCTTCAGCACGAATTTCAGCTAAGCGGGCTTCTGGTCTTTGTTCAACTGCTTTTTCAATTTGATCTGTTTGTTCCTCGATATTTCCCTCATATTCTGACGAATAAGACACAAGTGACTCATTCTGTTCAAAAGATAGATAAGCTTCTGTATAAACGTCTAAAGTGAAGTCTTCTTCAAGAATAACAGCAAATCCGTCTAAGGTCCCTTTTCCGACTGTACTGGTTCCTCTTGCATAGTTTTCAATGTATTTCGGGCTGTTCACAAAACCGACTACTTCGTAAGTTGTTGCGGCAAATGAATCCTTCAATGTTGTTTCTTCGTCTTCTGAAGAAAGAGAGACCGTATCGCCGATTTTGTAAGCACTGGTCATTCTATTATTGTTATCTAAAGCAATTTCACCCGTTTTTTCTGGCAACCGTCCAGATTTAATAACAAATTTATTTTGTGCCTTTTCCTCATTTAAAGAGTAGCTCATTAATTTAGCAACTAAACTGTTCTTCTCAAAAACAACATCTTGACTATAACTCATGGATACAGCTGCACCTTCGATACTTTCTAATACCGTTTGGTCGTCCTCGTTAAGTCCGTACGTGGCTACAACTTTTGTATCCATTAGATTTGTCTTTTTATAATAATGATCTGCTGTATCGATCATATCTGGCCCAGTTGCTTTGATTCCAGCAAAAAAGGCCACTCCTAATGTAATGATGACAAAAATGGATAAAAATCGGGTTTTTGATTTGCCCATCTCTTTGAAGATGTCTTTCCATAACGCTTTCTTTTTCACTCTTGCCCACCCCTTACCATTCGATATCTTCTACAGACATAGGGTTGTCATTGATTGTCACACTGCGTACTTTTGCATTGTTTATTTCAATCATTCGATCAGCCATTGGAGCGATTGCTTTGTTATGTGTAATGACAATAACAGTTGTGCCTGTATTTTTGCAGGTGTCTTGCAATAATTTTAATACTTGTTTTCCAGTTTCATAATCTAGTGCTCCAGTTGGTTCATCGCATAATAGTAGCTTGGGCTGTTTAGCTAAAGCTCTAGCAATTGCCACTCGCTGTTGTTCCCCACCAGATAATTGAGCTGGGAAATTGTCTAAGCGATTGCCTAGTCCGACATCTTCTAAAACTTTTTTAGCATCCAACGCTTTGGTTGAAATTTCTGATGCCAGTTCCACATTTTCGATAGCAGTCAAATTGGGAACTAAATTATAAAATTGAAATACAAACCCAACATCATCGCGTCGGTATTGCGTGAGCCGTTTTGTGTTGAAGTTAGCAACGTCTATTCCATCAACAAGTATCTGCCCTTCATCTGCTGAGTCCATTCCACCTAAAATATTCAATACTGTTGATTTCCCAGCACCACTTGGTCCAACGATTACTGCAAATTCCCCTTTTTCGATTTCAAATGAGATCCCATCATTTGCGGCGATAACTGAATCACCCATTTTGTATCGTTTAAACTCATTTTTTATTTCTACAAAAGACATTCTTACACCTTCATTTCTTTAAACTAATTTTTTATAAGTGTACCATAAATTTTATTGAAACTCCCTCTAGTCCAAACTTAATCCAACTATTTTTTTTAGTATTTGTCTAAAAATCACTAAAAAAATAAGTTGAGTAAATTTGCAAAATAGTATGTGAGAAATCAGCTCGATGCTATTTAAAATTATTTGAGATAACAGTTTTCAAATAATTTTTTAAACAACCTACAAATGATCCTATTTCATTTTCAATAGGTCATTTGGGCATATTTACTTAGATTCAGCCAACTCAATATTCTATAATTTTTAGTATCGATAGATTTTATCCAATTACTTACCCAACATTTATTTGAAAATAAATACTAAAAAAATGCAAAAAAGTATCTTCCTTGCTATAATAAAAACAAGAAATTTTTAAATTTTTAGTTTGGTGCTAGTCTCTGTTTCTCAATATCTATTCACTTTT